>NZ_BCSN01000012.1 GCF_001570885.1 Micrococcus lylae NBRC 15355
GCGCCGCCAGCGGCGAAGCAGTCCCGCCCTGACCACGCACAGCGCATCCTCGCGGAAAGTCGATCGGCACGACACATGCCGGTGGAGAATCACGACGACGGCCCTCGCCGTTGCCTGCTCGGTCACCTGGCCTTGGGCATCAGGAAGCCCCCGTAGGGCGGCGTCGCCCTGGACCTCGCGGCCGACCGTGTTCGCGTCGTCGTAGCGCCTTGCCTCGGCATAAACGCGGCCAGGGCCGAGAGCATCAACGTCGATGACCCAGTCGTGGGACTTTCCGGTCATGGCTTTGACTAAGAGCGTTTGGTATTGCGCCGACAGAGCAGTGTTTTCCAGGAGAGATTGGCCGGGACATGAGAAAGGGTCCGCCCCTTTGCTTCGGCCAGCTCATGACGTTGCGACCAAGCCTCGTAGATCGCACGGCGCCGCCGCCGTCGCTCGGCGAACTGATCCAGCACGCAAAGCTTGAACAGCAAAAACAACAGCGTCACGAAACCGGCGTAGCGCACACCCTTCAGAACAATCACAGACACTTCGCCCCAAGAGAGGTCAATTTTGCTGTTACTTCCCATCAAGGTCGCCAAGGCAATGAAGAGCGCTGATAGACCGGTAAAAAGGTTAAGTCCCTCACTGAGAGTTGAAGAGACGGACGGTGACTCGAACTTCCACGCTACGACCCATCGCCGATGAATTGCCTGCCAATCTTGAACGTTCAAGGTTGACCAGGATCTGGAGTCACATCTTTGACACGTGACTTTTTGGACGGCTTTCAAGTCCCGGTTCCACACCCTCCAACGCTTCTTTGCTCGACGTGCGGCGAGTCTCATCCTCCACCCCAACCTGTCGTCTCTAGAAGTTATCGCGAACTGTAGCTGGTTTAGATCCAGCGATCCGCGAGGCTTTCTCCCCTTCGTACCTCACCACACCGCTGCCTTCGGCATAGTCGGCACCGCCGGAGACGTCGCCGGCCCCTTCACCCCGCACCTTCCAGTACAGGTACTCCCCGATCGCGGCGACGATCATCTTGGACGGGTCTCCGCCCCTGCCCACGATGTCTGTCATCTTCGCGAAGGCGTCCTCGTTTGCGTACACGGCGCCCATCGCCGACCGTTCCAGGTTCGGGCTTGCCAGGAACTGTTCCAGCGAGTTCGCTCCGGCCTGTCCCAGCAGCTTCTCGTCCTCCATGAGCGGCGCCACGAGGGCGGTGACCCAGGCCTCCTGCTGGGACGGGGAGGCATCCACGCCTTCGCCGGCGAAGATCTCGTTGATCTTCTCGATCACTTCCTCGAGCGGCCCGCGCTGCTTCTCGCGCACCTGCCCGCCGCCCACGGCGTTCGTCCCCCTCAGCGCGGCCCCACCGGTCAGCCCTATATCGCCAGAGGACTTCTTCTTCTGCCGGATGCTCACCAACTGAACGTCCGAAAGATCGATCAGCTCCTCCCCACCGGGCTGATCGCCCACCAGCTGCACCAGGTGCCGCAGGAACAGCGCCCGCTTGTAGTGGTCGGTGTCCCCGAACTCGTAGATCTGGGAGAGGAAGTCGTAGAGGCTGACGAAGGAACGCATGTCCTTGCGCACCAGCACGAGCTCGTTCACCCGCGTCTCGTCCTGACGCATCCGCGCATCCGCCAGCTCCTTGCGGAACCGGTATGCCACCGGCTCCAGCGCAGCCTGCAGGCCCTCCTGCCCGCTGCCGGGCGTCCACGCCACCCACACGTCGGCGAAGGCGTCCACCTCGTCCCAGTCGTATACGCCCGCGGCGTCGAGCTTCGTCCCCAGGTCGTGAATCAGGTTCGGGTCCGTCACCGTCTCCAGCTTCGCACCGGTGTAGTACGGCTCGAAGGCGGCCTGGATGTCGTCTTCGGAGTTCACGAAGTCCAGCACGTAGGTGGTGTCCTTGCCGGGCGCGGCGCGGTTCAGCCGGGACAGCGTCTGCACGGCGAGCACGCCGGAGAGCTTCTTGTCCACGTAGAGGGCGCAGAGCTTGGGCTGGTCGAAGCCGGTCTGGTACTTGTTGGCCACGATCATCACCTGGTAGCCGTCCCCGTCGAACGCCTTCGCCAGATCCCCGCTCACGGACGGATTCATGGACCGCTCGGTGACCTTCTCGAGCCCGAACTCGTCGTCGGTGACCTCGCCGGAGAAGGCCACCAGGGTGCCCACGTCCGTGTACCCCATGTCCTGGATGTACTTGTCCATCTGGCGCTTGTAGCGGACGGCGGCGGCGCGGGAGTCGGTGACCACCATGGCCTTGGCCTGCCCGTCGAGCAGCCCGGCCACGTTGGCGCGGAAGTGCTCCACGATGATCGTGACCTTCTGCGCGATGTTCGTCGGGTGCAGCTTGACCCACCGCATGAGCTTCTTGCTCGCCTCGGTCTGGTCCACCTCGGTGGTCGACTTCCCGACGGCGGCCCGGTCGCCTTCCGGACGGAACTCGCCCTGCTGTCCGGCCAGGGCCAGCTTGAAAGCGGTGTCGTAGTTGGTGAAGTTCTTCAGCACGTCGAGGATGAACTTCTCCTCGATGGCCTGCTGCATGGTGTACCGGTGGAAGGAGGCCGGGATCTCCTGGCCCTTCTCGTCGTACTCGCCGGAGGGCCGGCCGAACATCTGCAGGGTCTTGTCCTTCGGGGTGGCGGTGAAGGCGAAGAAGCTGATGTTCTCCGGGCGCCCGGTGGCGGCGACCTCGGCGGCGAGGATGGACTCGGTGTCCGCCTCTCCGCCGTCGTCAAGGTCGGCCTGCTCGGCCGGGGTGAGCACACGCTTGAGCTTGGCCGCGGCGGAGCCGGTCTGGGAGGAGTGCGCCTCGTCCGCGATCACCGCGTAGGTGCGGCCAGCGAGCGTCGAGTCGCCCTTGAGGAGCTCGAGCACGGCGGGGAAGGTCTGCAGCGTCACCACGATGATCCGGTTGCCCCGCAGCAGGGTCTGCGTGACCAGGGCGGACTTGCTGGTGGCCTCTCCCCCGAGGTTCTTGCGGTCCACGGCCACCACGGTGCCGGAGGTCCGCTCGATCTGCCGGACGGCCTCCTGGAGCTGATCGTCCAGCACGGTACGGTCAGTGACCACGATCACCGAGTCGAACACCCGCTGCTCGTCCACCCCGTAGGTGGACAGCAGCCGGTGCGCGGTCCAGGCGATGGTGTTGGTCTTGCCGGAGCCGGCGGAGTGCTCGATCAGGTAGGTCTTGCCAGCACCCTCCTCACGGACGGCGGCGAGCATCTCGGTCACGGCCTCCCACTGGTGGAAGCGCGGGAAGATCAGCGTGGACTTGCGGCGCGAGCGGCCGTGTTCGTCCTCCACGGTCTCCTTCTTGAGGAAGACGAACTTCTGCAGGATCTCCAGCCAGGTATCCCGCTGCAGGATCCGCTCCCACAGGTAGGCGGTGGCGGAGCCGTTCGGGTTCGGCGGGTTGCCTGCGCGGCCGTTGTCGCCCTGGTTGAAGGGCAGGAAGAAGGTGTCCTTCCCGGCCAGCTTGGTGGTCATCCAGACCTCGCGGTTGGAGACGGCGAAGTGGACCACGGCGCGGGTGCCGAAGCCGAACAGCGGGGAGGCCTTCGGGTTGCGATCGCGGTACTGCTTCTTGGCCTCGCCGATGGACTGGGTGGAGTCGGTCTTCAGCTCGACCGTTGCCACGGGCAGGCCGTTGACGAACAGCACCAGGTCCACGGAGTGGTTGGTCGCCGCGTTGAAGTGCACCTGACGCATCACGCGCAGCCGCATCCGCTCGTAGGAGGCGACGGCGGCCGGGTTCAGTTTCGTGGCCGGCCGCGGCTCGGCCATGCGCAGGGTGGCGGAGGTGCCGACCTTGAAGCCCTTGCGGAGCACGTTGAGCGTGCCGCCGACGCCGGTGTCCTGCGGCTTGTTCAGCACGTCGATCAGGCGGGTGGTGATCTGGTCCCGCTGTGCCTGCTGCGCAGAGGCCGGGGCATCGGCCTTCACGATGCGCCCGTAGTCCTCCGGTTGATTCTCGGCCAACCATCCGTGGACGTCCTCGGGGAAGATGGCGTTCTTGCGGTCGTAGCCGTCATCGTCGGGCGAGTAGAGCCAGCCGTGCTGCTGCAGGTACTCGCAGATGTAGGTCTCGAGCTCGCTCTCGTTGTGGATGGCCATGGGGTCCTCAGTCCTTACGTGGGGATCTCGATCTGACCGGTGACGGCGGCTGTGATCAGCGCGGCGCGACGCTCCTGGGCAAGCTCGATGAACCGCTCGGCCTTGGCGATGAGGGCATCGATCTTGGCGGTCTCGCGGTCGAGGTGGTCGGCGATTTCTCGTTGCTCATTCAATGACGGGAGCGGCACCGGTGTCCTGGCAAGAGTGCCGAGGTTCAAGCGTCGGAACGTGGCGCCTGTGATCTCGAAGTTCCAGAAATCTCGTGATGCGGCCCCCTGCAATACCCACATCAGATAGCGCCTTTCCGCCCGATCAGGGTCTAGGGCAAGCCGCACGGTGTCCTGCGTCAGATTGGCACCGTCCAGTTCTTCACTGACTTCCATCACGTGCCCATAGGCCGGACCGATCGATGCCACGAGGTCACCCGGGCGCAGAGTCGAACGCTGATACTGCGCTGCGATTTCGACCGTCGTACGTCGCAGATCTTGCAGTGCAGGCGTCCCTCCGACACGCGAGATGTCCGCGGGACCGATATATGGCACACCACCATCGTCATGCTCGCCAGCCTGCAGAATGCCGTAAGTCATTGGTCGTTCACGGACCACAAGATGGCGCAGTTGGACCTGTGGACCGACGTCCGCCAAGTGCGCACGGACTAATTCTTGGCGACGTTCCTTGAGAACCGAACGGAGGCGTTGCTGCTTCTCGATCAGGGCGTCGATCGTGGTGGTCTCGCGGTCTAAGTAGTCCGCGATGCGCCGCTGTTCCTTCATCGGTGGTTCTGGCAATGGGACTCGTTCAAAGGCCTTCGGATCGAGATCCCACTGCTGCGGGCGGACACCATCCGACAAACGCGCGAGCTCTGCTGCCAGGAGCCGCGAGCGAATCAGATAGTTCAGGTACCGCTGATCGAAACTGCGGCTGATGGGTGTGTAGATGAAGTAGGCCGGACTGACGACCCCCTCAAGCTGAGACAGCCCCAACGACCCCTGCCAAGCCTTCATCTTGTTGACCGCAAGGTCCCCGGGCTCAACCAGCTGATACGCGGTGAGGTCCGTCGGCATGAGGTTCCAGTTATCATCCGTGAATCCTCGCGGGACAACTCCGTGCTCGCGATAGACAGACAACAGCGGTTTGTCATCGAAGCCTTTCCGGCTGACGCGGCGAAAATGCGCTGAAACCGGCGAGCGGCGCCATGTTGAAGGCAGCTCCAGAGAATCCAAGATCACCGCTCGACCTCCTGCAGCAGCTCGATGATCTCGGCCGCGAGCTGCTTGAGCTCGGCGTCGATCTCCTCGAGCGGGCGCGGCGGCACGTACGTGTAGAACAGCCGGGTGAAGGGGATCTCGTAGCCGATCTTCGTCTTGGACTCATCGATCCAGGCACCGGGCACATGTGGGGCCACCTCGGCTTCGAAGTACTCGTGAATGTCACGGCCAAAGGGCACCAGCTCGGTGTCGCGCAGCGAGGTGTCCGGCTCCGGCTCACCCTTCTTGTTCGTCACCACCACGGCCTCCGGATCGTGCACGCCAATCGCCCCGGTCAGTGCCTTCACCAGCGGGGCGCCGGCGGTCACGCCGTGCTCCTTCAGCGCCTTCTTCAGGTCCAGCACGAAGGTGGGCTGGTGATCCCAGACCCGGCCACGCAGGGAGGCGAGGGCGGTCTCGAGGGCCGAGCGGCCGTCGTCGGGAAGCTTGGAGACCGGCTTGGTGGCGAGCGCCGCAGCGATGGTGGCGCCCTCCACCTCGAAGCGCAGCTGCAGGGGTCGCTCCACGGTGATCTCCCGGTAGCCGAAGTCCTGGGCGGTGAGGACCTTGGAGAACTCGGCGTTGTCCTCGGACTGGGCGTCGAAGTCACGGTAGATGTCCAGCACGCGCTGGCGGTCCGCCTTGGACAGCTCCTTGTTCTTCGAGCCCACGTTGCGGCGCAGCTTGGTGAAGAAGGTGCGGGCGTCGATCAGCTGGACCTTGCCGCGGCGGTCTGCCGGCTTGTTGTTGTCCAGCACCCACACATAGGTGGCGATGCCGGTGTTGTAGAACATGTCCGTGGGCAGGGCGACGATCGCGTCCACCAGGTCCGACTCCAACAGCCAGCGGCGGATCTCGGACGGCCCCGAGCCCGCCCCGCCCGTGAACAGCGGGGAGCCATTGAGGACGATGCCGGCCCGTCCCCCGCCCTCCGAGACCGGGCGGAGCTTCGAGGCCACGAGCTGGAGGAACAGCATCTGGCCGTCGCTGATGGCGGGGGCGCCGCCCGGAAAGCGGTTCGTGGCGCCACCGGCGGCGATCTCCTTCTCCACCGCGGAGCGGGATGCCTTCCAGTCGCCGCCGTAGGGCGGGTTGGACAGGACGTAGTCGAAGCGCTCGGTCAGGTGAGCGTCGTTCTTGAGGGTGTCTCCGCGGGCGATGCCGTCCGCGTCCTGGCCCTTGCCGAGCAGCTCGGACTTGCAGATCGCATAGGACTGGTCATTGAGCTCCTGCCCGAACAGGCGGACCTCCGCGTTCGGGTTCATGCGGCGCAGGCGCTCATCCAGCAGGGACAGCATGCCACCGGTGCCGGCCGTGGGGTCATAGACGGTGCGGACCGGGTAGCCGGTGACGACGTCGTCATCCGGGGCGGTGAGCAGGTCCACCAGGAGCTTCACCGCGTCACGCGGGGTGAAGTGTTCACCGGCGGTCTCATTGGAGGCGGCGGCGAAGCGGCGGATGAGGTCCTCGAAGAGGGTGCCCATGTCCGCGTTGGACACGGTCTCCGGGGAGAGGTCGATGGAGGCGAACTGCTGCAGGACCAGGAACAGGCGGTCGTGCTCGTCCAGCTTGGCGACGGTCTTGTCGAACTCGTAGTAAGTGAACAGGTCCGCCACGTTCTGGGAGAACCCGTCCACGTAGGCCAGCAGATTCGTGCGGAGCAGGTCCGGCTCCTGCAGGATGCGATCCAAGGTTAAGGGGCTGAGGTTGTAGAACGTCAGACCCGTGCGAGACTCCACCAGGTTCTCCAGAACGAAATCCGGATGATCCTTGGCCACCAGCTCCGCGAAGAACTGGCGGTGCGGGGCCATGACCGCCTCCAGGCGGCGCAGGATCGTCATGGGAAGGACGAGGGTGCCGTACTGGTTCGGCTTGAACACGCCACGCAGCTGATCCGCGATCCCCCACACGAAGTTCGAGAGGTTCTGGGGAGAGGGCATGGTGGCGGGCCTTTCGGAGCACGGCGGCAATCATTCAAGACACATTGTGGCACCCAGCGAGTTGAGAAGAGGCTGCGCCCTGTCCGGCCCGAGGCAGAAGAGTTGTTGACCTTTCGATACCGCTGAGCCTGGTTCATCTTCCTCGCCATGTGATCCCTACGAGGTCGGCGTACGTGGTAGGAAGCACGCGTTCGAATGCTTGCACCCAGGCGCGCCCTGCCGGAGTCATGGGCCTGGTCTGATGCCGGACAAGACTGATCTCTCGGGTTCTGACCGGGCTCAGGGGAACGAACTTCAGACCGGCGAAGTCCATCAGCGGTCTCACGAAGGCTGGCACTGGGGCCACACCCAGACCCGAGGCAACCAGTCCAGCGATTGCGGCGACATTACGCGCCTGGACCCCCAGAGGCGGTTGCACACCTGCCTCAGACAAGGCCGCATCCACAGCCCTCGCCACGCTCGAGCCGGAACTGAATCTGACCAGTGGGACGCTTGCGAGCACTCGCCATTCCACTGAAGGCTCACGGGCCAGCCGGTGTTCGGGATGGACTGCGAGAGAAAAGGCGTCCTCCGCGATGACTCGCTTGGCGATGCCGGGTGCGGTCTTGAAATCGGCCGTCACTCCCACGTCGGCTTCACCGCTAGACACCATGTCGGCGACCTTGCCGCTCAGGACGTCCTCGACTCGGAGATCTACGTCAGGATGCTGATGGTGGAACTCATGCACGACCGGTGGCAACAACGTCGCTGCCAATGACGGCAATGCGGCAATCGTGACTCGTCCACGGCGGCCCGACAGGTAGCCCTCGATGTGGCGCATGTTCGCCTCCATCTGAGCCACAGCTTCACGCGCCACGGAGACCACGGCTCGCCCATCTGGAGTAACTTCCACGCGCCGCGTAGACCGCAAGAAGAGCGGTGTCCTGAGGCGCCGTTCAGCTTCGGCGATGGTCCTGCTCAGCGCGGATTGCGAGACGCCCAGCCCAGCAGCAGCACTCGTGAAGTTCAGGTTGTCGGCCAACGCCACGATCGCTTTCAGATGGTGCACCCCGAGATTCATGCTCATACCGCATCAATCTATCCCTTAGTGATGTTGGACTTCATAAGGTGCCCTGGATCACTCTTGGGGTAACTCGAGTCAGAAGGGAGCATCCGATGCTCGCATGGAGTGGGTTTCTCACGATTGGAGTCATCCTCGCCCTCCTCCTCACCAACCGAGTAGCCGCCGTGGTGGCACTTGTAGCCGTTCCGATCGTCTTCGCACTCATCTCGGGCTACAGCCTGAGCGACATCGGAGAGTTCGTCTCGGACGGGTTGGGTGGTGTGGTCGGCGTGACGGTGATGTTCGTCTTCGCCATCACCTACTTCGGCATCATGCGTGACGCCGGAATGTTCGACCCCCTCATCAAGAGGATCGTTCGCTGGGCAGGCAACGCCCCGGTGACCATCTGTGTCGCGACGACGGTCCTGGCCATGGTGGCCCACCTTGACGGTGCAGGGGCAACCACGTTTCTCGTCACGATTCCTGCGATGATGCCATTGTTCGACCGACTGGGCTTGAGCCGCCTCACGCTTACTGTCTGCGTCGGCATGGGTGCAGGAACCATGAACCTTCTGCCGTGGGCGGGCCCGACCGCACGAGCGGCTGCGACCACCAACGTCTCGGCCAATGATCTCTGGGTCCCACTCATTCCCGCGCAGATCGCCGGAATGCTGACTGCACTCGGCATTGCCTGGTTCCTGGGACGACGAGAGCAACGCCGTCTGAGCACGGTCGGCCTCAAGAGCGGCGCTCCTCAGGCGGTAGCCACCGAGCGGTCGGAGAACTCCGCGACACCCGACAGTGACGTTTCGGACCCCCCGGTGGCCGATAATGGCTCCCCTCAGACTGCGCCCGACGAGACAGCCGGCCTGGTCCTCACCGAGGAAGAAGCGGAGCTTCGGCGGCCCAAGCTGCTCTGGTTCAACGCGCTGCTGACCGTTGCCCTCCTGGTCTGCCTCGTTGTTGGTGTTGCGCCGCCGGAGATGCTCTTCTTGGTGGCCGCGGTCATCGCTCTCATCGTGAATTACCCGGGGCTCGAGAAGCAGACCTCCCGTATCGAGGCTCACGCGACCGGCGCAATGCTCATGGCTACCACCTTGCTGGCGGCAGGCGCCTTCCTCGGAGTTCTCGAAGGATCGGGAATGATCACGGCCATGGCTGAAACCGCCGCCTCTGCAGTCCCTGCTGGCGCAGCACCATCCCTGCCGCTCATAGCCGGCATGCTCGGGGTACCCCTGAGCCTGCTCTTCGGCCCGGACGCGTACTACTTCGGCGTTCTGCCGGTCCTGAACGCTCTGGGAACTGAGTACGGTGTGTCCGCCGTTGAAATCACGCAGGCATCCCTGCTTGGCCAGGAGACCGTTGGCTTCCCGATCAGCCCACTGACCGGTTCCTTCTACCTACTGGTCGGCTTGGCCCAGGTCGACATCGGAAAGCACATCCGGGCGCTGTTCGGCTGGGCCTGGCTCCTGAGCATCATCATGCTGGTGACAGCAGTAGTGACCGGAGTCATTTCGATTGGAGTTGGCTCGTGAACAAGACAATTCGACTCGGCGCCGGCGCCGGCTTCGCAGGCGACCGTATCGACCCCGCGGCGAAACTGGCTGCCCATGCAGGGCTCGACTACCTCGTCTTCGAGGTCTTGGGCGAACGCACTATTGCGGCCGCGAACTCCCGGAAGATTTCTCACAACAGCGTCGGCTTCGACCCTCTCCTCCAACGGCGTCTCGAAGCATCGCTCAAGCCACACAAGGGTAAGAGCCCGAAGATCATCACCAACGGAGGTGCCGCCGATCCACGAAGCGCGGGCCAGGCAGCAGTGGAGACGGCCAGGAGGCTAGGCCTTGACGGCCTGCTCGTAGCCACCGTCCTTGGTGACGACGTTAGAGATGTCGTCCGCGAGATCGATCCCGTGGTGTGGGAGTCGGGAACTGTCCTGTCGAATGAAACGGCTGAGCTGGTTTCGGCCAATGCCTACATCGGCTCAGCCCCTATCGTCGAAGCTCTGGATGAGGGTGCACAGGTGGTCATCGGCGGACGAATCGCGGACCCAGCCCTGTATCTCGCGCCGATGATCCATGAGTTTGGATGGGCAACCGAGGGCGCCGAGGATCTCCTTGGCAAGGGCACCATGGTCGGACATCTGTTGGAGTGCGCCGGACAGCTGACTGGAGGCTACTTCGCCGATCCCGTCACGAAACCCGTACCAGGGCTTGCCGATCTTGGATTCCCTTTCGCCGACGTCGCCAATGATGGAGAAGCGGTTTTCTCCAAGCTGTCCGATACCGGAGGTGTCCTGAATTGCAGAACGGCGACTGAACAGCTTCTCTACGAAGTCGGGGATCCCGCCCGATACGTGACACCGGACGTGACGGCTGACTTCACCAACGTGCGCTTCAAGCAGACAGGAACTGATCAGGTTCACGCGACCGGTGCGACCGGTACCGCGCGCCCCGATGAACTCAAGGTGACGCTGGGGTTCAAGGGAGGCTGGCTTGGCGAAGGACAGATCTCCTACGCCGGGACGCGGGCGACGGAGCGAGCAAAGCTGGCATCCGAGATCGTCCTGGAGAGACTTCATGAGGTTCATGGGATCAACACGGAAGATCTCAGCGTAGAGCTGATTGGCACCGGTGCCGCCTTCCGCGATGCCTCACCGACAGTGCAATCACCCGAGGTCCGCCTGCGGATTGCCGGCCGGGTAGACGACCAAGTGTCGGCCGACGCCATCGGGTGGGAAGTAGAAGCGCTCTATACCAATGGCCCGGCAGGGGGCGGAGGAGCTCGTCGCTCCGTCAGCGACGTCCTCGCAGTTCGTTCATGCACCGTTCCCCGCAGTGCCGTCACCACGCGCGTCGAAGTTCTGGAGGCCTGATGGCAGTCATCGATGACCTTGCTGATGTCCGCACGGGAGACAAGGGAGACACCCTCATCGTCGCTGTGGTCGCCCGAGACGATGCAGCCTACCGATTACTCGAAACCCATCTCTCGGCCGAAGCCGTCGGAGAGCGGTACGCCGTAGCAGCCAACAAGACACCCACCCGCACGCTCATGCCGAATGTGAACGCAATGGTCTTCAACTTGCCTGGAGTTCTCGGGGGCGGCGTCACGGGCTCACCTGTTCTAGACGGTCACGGAAAGTGTCTGAGCTACCACCTCCTCGACCTCGAACTTCCTGCCTGAGCGCCTCATCCTCATGGAGGGGTGATTCCAGAGCCGCAGTCTTGTGCACACGGAAAGACGTCACTTCGGCGCTGACGCGCATCAGCAGCCGCATACGCGCGATGCGCAACGAGCCCCGTCGGCCCCGTCGCCACCTCACCCTGGACATTGCCGCCCAGCGCGACGCGTTCACCCCAGGCATGCGCCACGCACTGAGCGGTGAGTGCGAGGCGATCGGACAGGACGAGGAGGTGGCCGTCGTCGTGCTGCGGGAGCACCGGAAGTGACCACTTTGCGGGCGTTCCATCGACCACATGGAGGGCCTGCTCTTCACCACCGTACGGGGTGGTGGAGATGGAATCGGTGCCGAAGAGGAGCGGCGTGGCCCCGGCGAGCCCATACCCCTGCCGGAGGCCAAGCCGCGGAGGTCATGGCGCACAGTGCGGGCCGGTCATCGCTGCCGCGGTCCCTGAGTCAGCGGGTGCGCTCGTCCGGGCAATGAATCCGAGGAATTCTTCGGCTTGAGCACCTAGTGCCTCGACGATCGGCCCCGCGGGCCACATATCCGAACTTTTCTTCGGATTGCTCCGCCTGCACGTCGCTAAGGCAGTCGATCGCCGCCAGTTGCGAAGAATTCTTCGGAACTCGGTAACTTCTCTGCCACCATGGAGCCATGGCCACCACCCGCGCAGTCTCCTCCGCCGCGGCACTGACGAAGATCAGCGACCGCGTCCGCGCCATGCGCAAGGAGCTCCGGCTGACCCAGCAGCAGCTCGCAGACCTGGCTGGAGTCTCGGACGCAACCGTCCGCCAGATCGAGCGCGGCACCGGCAAGAGCACCCTGAAATCAGTGCTCTCCGTCATGGAAGTGCTCGGCCTCGAGCTCGAGGTGACCGGGTGACGACGCCTGCGCTCGAGGACCTGAAACGCGTCGCCGCCGCGGACGTCTACAAGGCCGGCGTCCCGGCGGGGACGCTCACCCGCGATGAGCAGGGAACCATCACCTTCCGCTACCTGGCGGGATACGACGGCGATCCCGTGGCCTCCACGCTGCCCATCTCTCAGGACCCCGTCACCGCTGCCGGAGGCGGTCTCCCACCGTTCTTCTCAGGGCTCCTGCCCGAAGGGCACCGCCTCACCGTCCTGCGCACGGCAGCCAAGACCTCGGCTGACGACGAGCTGACCCTGCTCCTGGCCGTCGGCACAGACGCGCCCGGCGATGTGCAGGTCATCCCTGCCGGCGACCGACTGCGCACAGAGGCTCCCCTCGCCACGGACGATCCACAGACGCTGGACTTCGCCGCCCTCGCGGGCATGCCGGACCGCAACGCCCTCCCCGGCATCCAGGCGAAGGCTTCGGCCTCCATGGTCAACGTGCCCGTACACCTTCAGGAGCACAGCGCCCTGCTGAAGCTGGATCCACCGAACCACCCCCACCTCGTGGTCAACGAGGCGCTCCATCTGCAGCATGCCGCGGCGCTCGGCATCCCTGTGTCCGAGCACACGGTGGTCTACGACAGGCACGGACTCCCAGGACTCCTCGTCCGCCGATTCGACCGCACTACGGCCCGCTCCGGTGAGACGAACCGGCTCGCGCTCGAAGACGCCGGACAAGCCCTCGGCATCTACCCGGCGCAGAAGTACAACGTCACCACGGAAGAGGTCATCTCTGCCCTGGCCGACCTCACTCCCCATCGGCCCGTGGCCGTGCGCAACCTGTACCTGCAGTTCCTCTACGCATGGCTGACGGGCAACGGCGACCTCCACGCGAAGAACGTCTCGGTGTTGCAGTCCTTGGACGGCCGATGGGGCATCGCCCCGATGTACGACGTGCCCTGCACAGCCCTCTACGAAGACATGACCATGGCCCTGTCCGTGGACGGGCGCACGAACAACCTGCGTCTGCGCCACTGGGACGGTCTCGCCGCGAGCATCGGCCTACCCCCGCGTGCTGCCCGTTCCGCCATGACGGTGGCGATGGCAGCAACGGCGAAAGTGGACCTGTCTGTCTTGCCGTTCACTGGTTCGCCGTTGACAGGCGCCCAGCGGGAGCTGCGCCACCGCCGCTACGAGCTGGATGGCTGACCGATCTCCTCGACCGACCACGCGGCCAGGACCTCACTCGACGCAGCCCCGCCAGTGACCCCACTCCAGAGTGAGACGGCCTCGAGGTCACTTGAACATCTTGAAAACGTCGCCGAGGCCGACCGTGGTGCGCCGGTAGACGGCGTTGTAGGCGGCGCGCTTCGGATCGCGCAGCCAGCCCATCCCCTTGCGGCCGTAGCCGGGGATGACCTTGCGCTTGATCGCTCGCTTGGCGCGGCCCGTGGTGCGGGCGGAGATGGACTTCCTCGGGGAGGGCTTGCGGATACCGATCTTCATGGTGCGAGCGTAGCCGGTGGGGTGGACCCGATGGGGACTTCCCATTGACCTTCCCACTCATACTGCCGCCCACAACGACGCCGGCCGTAGCAGAAGAAATCCCAGCAGTGCGCCCAGCCCATCGTGGTCGGCTGGGAAAGGCGACACACAACAAGGTCCCACGACCCGTCAAGGGCCGTGGGACCCTGCGCCCGAAGATCCTCGTCGGTCAGACCCGAGCGAAGTTCGGAGGAAGCGGCACACGACTCAGAGTTGACCACCGCCGTGCTTGGATGATGTACCGGTACAGGAACGCCGCAGCATCACGGCGAAGGCAGAGGTCATCCGGCTTGAAGTAGATCGGGGTAGCCCCTCCGGGGACTGGCTCCCCCGGATACCCGTTCACGATCCGGTCAGACCCCATGCTCGCCCAGTTGGTGGCGTCTGCCAAATACGAGTCATCGTCAACGTCCGCGAAGCCGGAGCCGGAGAAACCGTACCCCGACTGTCGGTTCGTTCGGACGACCTTCTTCTCAGTGTTGTACAGAGCCCAGAGGGTGTGCATCCGGGTCAGCGGCCGCAGCGGATACAGCGCGTTCTCCCCGGTGAGCGGGTAGAAGAACAGTCCCATGTTCCAGCTCCACACTACTTCCTTGTAGTGGGGCTGGCTGGAGGTCATGTCCTTGAACTTCGCCAGGGACAGGTCGACGTCCGGCTGGCCGACCGCACGGTAGAGGAACGCAGCCCACGCGTCCACTTTGATCGGCTCAGCGGGACGGAAGGTGTTGTCCGGCCAGCCCTTGATGATCCCGGCGTTCTTCAGGGCGGTGATCTCCTTGTAGAACGGCGTCCCCGGCCTCACATCCGCAAAGTCCCCCGCAGCGGACGCCGACGGCGCCAGAGCGGCGGCTCCCACTGCCGCAGCTGCCGTCGCGGCCGCGCTTCCCACAAGGGCCTGACGTCGGTTGATCTGATTGCTCACGGTCCCCTCCTGTCAAAGGTCGATGGTCTTGCTCACTCAGCATATTCCTCATGAGTTTTGCTTCGGAAGACAAGGAAATCTGCCCGGCCCAGATCTGACGTCCGACCTTCAGTGAATACCTGAGCGCCCCCGTCACCTCGCAGACCGAGCCCACCCGGCTCAGCCCTCCGGGTTCAGGTCCGCCTCCCCCACCCAGGGCTCGGCGAAGCCGTCGTAGGTGCCGTCCTCGAGGGCCACCATGAGCCACTGGTCCACGTAGTGCTTGAAGACGTCATCGCCCTGGGGAAGCATGTACCCCTGCACCGAGTAGTCGAAGGGCTCGTCCGGGTTCACGGCACACAGCTCGTCGTACTCGTGGTCTGTGTAGAGGACCTCCGCACGGTCGGTGGTCATCACGTCGGCCTCGCCGGCGGCCAGGGCGTCGAAGATCGTCAGGTTGTCATGCGTGATGAGCTCGCCGTCCGGGTAGTGCTCCCGCGCGAACTCCTCATTCGTGCCGCCCTCCGGGAAGATCGAACGGACGCCCGGCTGATTGATGTCCTCGATACTCCGGTACTTGTCCACGTCCTCGCAGCGGGCGATCGGCGTCTTCCCGTCCTCGAGGGTCTTCTCGGAGAAGTAGACCTGCTCGGCACGCTCCGGGTTCATGGAGATCCCGCCGACGGCAACATCGCAGTCGGAGAGGAAGTCGTCCATGAGCTCGCCCCAGGTGGTCTTCACCATCACCGGCTCCACCTCGAGGGTCGCCGCCAGGTCCTTGGCCATGTCCACGTCGATGCCCTTCCACTCCTCGTCCTCGGACATCTCGGTGAACGGCGGATAGTCGCCGGTCGAGCAGATGCGGAGCTCGCCGGCCTGCTTCACGGCGGTCAGCCGGGACTCCGGCGCCTCGGGGGCGGCGGTGACGGTCTGCGTCGGGGTGGGCGTGGAGACCTCGGCTGTGTGCACGCTGTCCGAGGTCTGCGGCACGCTCCCGGAATCCGTGCAGGCGGCGACAAGCAGGGCGAAGGAGGCGGCAAGGGCCGTGGCCGGGACGGCGCGGTGGGGGCGGGCGCGCATGAACAGCCCCTCTCGGTCAGGTGCAAAGTGAGTGACGTGAGTCACTCTACTCCTGCCGAGCACTCTCTGAACACCAGCGGCCCGCATGGCGAGACGCCGGTGCGGCGGCGGCCGGGTCAGCCTCGCATCCAGCGCAGCGCCGTGGTGGCGAGCCAGATGCTGATGAGGGCGCACACGGCAGTCATTCCCACGCCGAGGGCCACGTCGCTGACGTCTCCGGCGCTCAGGTCCTCGATCACCTGCCCGACTCCGGCGGCGGTCATCGCCGTGATGAACAACGCGACGAGCATCATGACCGCCCCACCGATCTTCTTCGCCACCCGCACGCCCTCGCTCGTACGGTCCTGGCGCTGCGGAACCGGGACCTGACCCCGCTGCTGAGGAGCCGCCCCGTTGCCGGGCGGCATGGAAGCCCGGGCCTGCTGCGGCGGTGCGGGCTGCTCCCAGGGACGCGGGCCGTCATCGTTGAAGCGGGAACGGCGCAGCGCCGACGGTGTGAAGGCGGAGCTCCCGCGGTCCTGCCCTGTGGGCGCCTCCGCCTCGGCCGGCGCCTCCACCTCGACCACCTGCCCGCCCTCAGCAGCCCCCGACCCGGCCGGCGCCTCCGCCACGACTGCCGCACCGGCCGGCGTCCCCACCTGCCCGCCCTGCGGCCACAGCTCGCCGAGCCGCTGCACGCCCTGCTCCTTCGCGATCGCCACGAGCACCTCCGCGCACGCCCGGGCGTCCTGCTCGGCGTCGTGGTGGTTCTCCAGCGTCACGCCGTAGGCCTCGGCGAGCACCGGCAGCGTGTGCTGGCGGGAGTCCGGGCGCAGGCGGCGGGACAGCTCCAGCAGGTCCAGCCACTCCATGGGCTGGGCGGTGCGGCCGGCCTCGGCGCAGGCCGCCTCGTAGGCGCCGCGGTCGAAGGCGGCGTTGTGCGCCACCAGCGGCAGCTGGGACCCGAGCACCTCGAGCTGGCCGGCCACCTCGTTCCAGGCCGGGGCGTCCTTCACGTCCTCGGCGCAGATGCCGTGGATGCCGCGGTTCAGGGCAGAGAACGAGTCCAGGCCGGTCGGCGGCTGTACCAGGATCTTCTCGGTGGCCACCACCTCGCCGGCGCGGACCAGCGCGATGCCCACCGCGCACACAGAGGCCCGCTGCGTGTTGGCGGTCTCCACATCCACGGCCACGAAGTCCAGGCCGCTGAAGCTGCTCACGTCTGCTGTCTCCTTGCGATCCGGCGCCCTTGCCGGTTAGGCGTCTTCCCTTCCCCCGATTCTAGGGAGCCGCCTCCGCATCCTCAGGCCCATCCTCCCCACCAGCCTTCGAGGTCCGGCGCCTCGCCCACGGGCGCCCAGCCGAGCCGCTGCACTGGAAGCGTCAGCGTCGTCGCCGTCCCGCCCCGCGCTTCCCGACGGCGGCCCCGCACCCCCGTCAGCCGCCCCACCTCGCGGACGGGGCCGGCTCCGTCCGGCTCGCCACCGGCGGTGAGCACCAGGGTCTCCACGCCGGCCCGTTCGAGGCGCAGGAGCAGCTCGCTCGCCGCGGCCGGGTCCGGGCGCCGCCCGGGCTCCGCCGGGCACAGGGGCTCGTGCACGAGCACGTCCCAGTCCGGGGCCTCCTCCAGTGCCGGCTCGGCAGGCGCCCCGCCCTCCGGCGACGCCACGCGCGCCACCCGCGGATCCTCCAGGCAGCCGCGGGCCGCGGCGCCGAGACCGCTCGCGTCCACGGCCGCCTGCGCCGCAGGGAACAGCTGCAGAGCGGCGTCCACACTGAGCACCACGGCGGCCTCGTCCGCCGTCGTCGCCGCTCCCGCCGGCCTGCCACCGGCTCCGCCCGCCCCGGCACCGTCCACCCCGGCACCGCCAGCGGCCATCCGGACCCCCACACGCCGCGGCCCGTCCAGACCCAGCGCCCACCCGCGGGCGGTCGGCGCGGCGATCTTCCCCGCCAGCGTCAGGGCCTCGGCGTTCTTCACGCGCCGGGCCCGCACCGGATCCTCCCGGCCGCCGAAGTCCTCCCCCGGCTGCCAGGCGACCGCCTCACGCACGTGGCGCAGCCGCGCCCCGCAGCGCCACAGCCGCGACGCAAGCTCCCAGTCCTCACCGCCGTAGCCCACGAAGGACGGGTCGAAGCCCCCGGCCTCCTCGTAGATCTGACGGGCCACCGTCAGCACGGCGGAGATGACGAACCGGTACGAGGTCGCATCGGCCCGCCGCAGGTCCTTCGTCTGCGCGTAGCCGTCGATCAGCCAGGCCGGCTCCTCCAGCTCGGCTCCGGCCGGCAGACCCGCCCCGGGGGCCCAGCCGGCCTCCACCGCCCGCGGATCCACGTGCCGCCGCCGTCCGACCACCACCGACTCCGGATCCTTCAGCGGCAGCGCACAGGCGGCCTCGAGGTAGCCGGGTTCGGGGAGCATGTCCCCGTCGAGGAAGGCCAGCACCCGCCCCGCAGCGGCCCGCGCGCCCAGGGCCCGGGCCGCAGACGCCCGGAACCCGAGGTCGGCCTGCCGCACCACCCGCACACCGAACGGCAGCCCGTCCGGGATCCGCGGCGGCCGCGAGGAGCCGTCGTCCGCGACGACCAGCTCGAACCGCTGCGCCGGCATCGTCTGCCGCGCCAGCGCGGCCAGCAGCCGGTCCAGTCCGTCCTGATCCTCGTAGTAGGGCACGACGACGGACACCTCAGTCATCCCGTCCGCCTCCCTCCACCGGGGCCGGCACAGGCCGGCGGCACTCGAGCGCCCGGGACCAGACCTCCGCGAGCGCCCGCACGGTGTCCTCGGGCGTGGGCGCCAGGGAGACGTCAGGCGCCAGCCTGGTCAGCGACGGGTCGGCCACCGCGGCGGCGAGCGCCCGGGTCAGGGCGGCGAGCACAGCATCCTCGCCCGCCAGCTGAACCGCACGGTCGCCCGCCGGCTGAGCCGCACGGTCCCCGGCCTCGGGACCGGCACCGCCTGCCGGGCCCTCGTCGCCCTCCCCGGGCCGGGCCACGTGCAGGGTGCCGGGGCGCAGGGCGTCCATCTCCTCCACGTAGGCGCCCGCCGGGACGATGCACCGGCGGCCGTGGCCCATCCACGTCGCCAAGGAGCCGGAGGCGGACACGTTCCGGTGCGCCGCGAACGGCACCGCGGCCGCCGCAAGCGCGGCGGGCAGCTGCTCGTCCGGGACGAAGCCGGTCACCCTGAAGGCGACCCCCCTGTCCGCGGCGGCCCGCTCCAGCTCGGCGACGAGGTCGTCGTGCCCGGCCGCCACCGGCCCGAGCGCGGTCACGCGGTCCGGGAACCCCTCCAGGGACACGCCCCGCGCCACGGCCTCACCGCGCACGGCGGCCAGGGCGGCAATCGCCTCGGCATGGCCCTTGCCGGGGTACAGGTGGCCCAGCACCACCACGTCCCGGCCCAGCCCCTCGATCTCGGGTTCCCCGTCCTCCCCACCGACGTCGCCCCGCGCGTCCGGCACGGGCAGCGGGACCACGGCGATCGGCGCCGGCTCCCCCGTGCCCCGGTCGTACGTCCCGTCGTCCCCGGTCGCCGGGTCGCGGGTTCCCCCACACGCTTCCCCGCCGAGGCCCTCGGCGTCCGCGCAGGCGGCACGCAGGAACCCTGCCTCGTGCTCGCTGGCCACCACCACGGCGGCGAAGGACCGCGCCAGCTCGGCGTAGGCCGCCGCCCGGGCCGCATAGCGCGCGGCGCCCTCGGCAGGCTGGGGCACATCGTGCAGTGCGATCGTCGCAGACGCGGGCAGCACCTGCCGCAGCACGGCGGCCGCCTCGGCAGGACCGTCCCCGAACAGCGCGTCGGTGACGTCCACATGGACAGCCCCGCCCGCCGCCGCGGCCGCCCCCAGCCGCTGCCCCGCCGCACGGAACGCGTCCGCATCCGGGCAGCGCACCAGCTCCACGTCCCAGGTGCCGGCCAACGTCTGCTGGGCGCGTGCCGCGGTCTGCAGGGCGTGACGGGTCACCCCGTGCTCGGCCGGCCCGACCGCCACCAGGTGCACCCGGCGTGCTCGGCCGGTCACGGCAGCATCCTCAGCAGCCGGATGCGGGCGGCGAAGCGTTCCATGCCGGCGGCCACGCAGGCGGGGTTGGACAGGTACCAGTCCAGATGCGTCTGCCGCACCACCGCGTCCAGAACTGTCTCCCCGCCGATGGTCCACTCCGGCCGCGGTTCGCAGTCCAGCCCGAGAGCCTCGACCACCTGTTCCTCCACCGGTGTGCGGATCCCGCCCAGCAGGGTGCGACCGTCCGCCGGAAGGGCCGCCTCCGGGCACAGTCCGGTCCGCCGCCCGATCTCCTCGGCCACCCGCTGCGCCGCCGCCAGCAGCAGCGGGTTGTCCGGGTGGTTCACGGCATGGAAGCCCACGCCCCGCTCGGCGGCCACCAGGTCCGAGACCGGCAGCAGTCCCCTGACCTTCTCGCGGTGCGCGAGCAGACCCACGGATTCCTCGGCCGCCTCCTGCAGTGAGGCGGGATCCACGGGAAGGCGGGTGCCGGCGCCGCAGGCGGCCACGGCACGCACGGCGACCTCCGCACCGGTGAGGCGGCCGTGTGCCTCCACCAGGGTCCGCAGGTCGTGATACGGCACCAGTGGCGGATCCTCGCCGGGACGCTCGGCGGCGCCGGGGGCGGCCTTCCAGTGCCGCAGCGTGGTCTGCCACGGGAAGCGCGAGGTGCAGTAGAGCACCGGCACGCGCACCAGCTCGGCGCCCTCCGGCAACAGCGCGGCCAGCTGGCCCGTCCCCACCGGCATGCCGCGGTAGTCGTCCGGGATCGGCTGGGAGACCAGCACCCGGGCCCGGGCCACCAGACGGTGCAGCAGCGGGACCTCGTCCGCGGTCAGCTCGAACGCCGGCGGGACACGGACGGAGGCCAGCTCGCCGTCGGCCAGCGCGGTGCCCGGCTCCTCCCCGAGCAGCAGCCGGAAGGACTCCCCCTGGCAGTTGCCCCACACCAGCAGCAGCGGCTGCTCGGGCAGGGGCGTGAGCCCGTAGAAGTGCCCATAGTGGCGGCGGCGTCCCTCCACTTCAGGGTCGAGTGAAGGCGACTGGGCTGTGGTCACGGCACCTCCCGGAGTGGTGGAATGGCGGGCGCGCTCCGACCGGGGGCGCCCGCCCACACTAGGGGCGGCCCGCCCGCAGGAGAAGCGCTGGGCGTCGCCGCCGTCAGGAGTATGCATGCCGCTCATCGTCCAGCCCGTTCCCGCGGACCACCCGTATGTACGGCACCTGCTCCCCCTCCCGGACTCCTCTCCCGACGGCGAGCGTGACGCCGCTGCGGGCCCGTCCGGCCCCCACGGAGCCGGGTCCGGGGGTGATGCGACGGCCACGTCAGTGGAGCACCTGCCCGACCCGGAGGTCCCCGGAGCGGAACCGGGCGTGTGGTGGCCGCCGTCCGCCCTGACCCCGGAGTGGATCCGCGAGCACCGCCCGGACGTGCTGCACGTGCACTTCGGCTTCGAGCACTTCACCCCGGCTCAGCTGCAGGCGGCCATGGATGCCGCCGATGACGTCGGCACAGCCGTGCTGGTCACCGTCCATGACCTGGAGAACCCCCACCTGCCGGAGTCCGAGCAGCCCGCGCACCGGGTTCGGCTGGCCGTGCTGCTGGCCGCCGCGGACGAGGTGGTGACGCTCTCCACCGGGGCCGCGGAGGCTGTGCGGAAGGACTACGGGCGTGAAGCCATCGTGATCCCGCACCCGCACGTGCTGCCGCTGGACCGGGAGGACGAGGACGCCGCGGGCGAGGGTCCCGGTCCCGGCGAGGAGCTCCTGGTGCTGGTGCATGCCAAGGACCTGCGCGCCTCCGTGGACCCGGAGCCGCTGCTGCCTGCCGTCGCGGAGGGGGTGCGACGGCTGCGGGCGCAGGGCCGTCCGGCACAGGCGGTGTTGGAGATGCAGGAGACCACCCAGGACCCGGTGCGGGCAGACCGGCTGCGGGCCTCGGCGGAGGAGCTCGGGATCCGGGTGTGGGAGCACCCGCGACTGGACGACGCCTCCCTCCACGCCCTGCTGCGGCGGGCCGCCGTGTCCGTGTTGCCCTACGTGCGGGGCACGCACTCGGGCTGGGTGGAGATGTGCCGGGACCTGGGGACGCCGGTGGTGGTGACGGACGTCGGTGCGATCGCCTCCCAGGTGGCGGACACGCCCCTGCCGGGCGAACAGGCGTCGGAGGCGGGCCGCCCCGGGGAGGGGGTGGCCGTCGTCGGGATGCAGGACCCGGCCGCCGCAGCGGAGGCGATCCGGCGCATGGCTCTGAGCCCCCGGAAGCCGGCACCGCCGCTGTGGCGCCGGACGCAGCGGGCCCAGGTGGCGTCCTCCCACGCCGCAGCCTGTGCGCGGGCGGTCCGCACTGCGCGGCGGCAGCACGCGGAGCGTGTGGCCGTCCTGGTGATCACCGGGGACCGGGACACCCACCTGGCCCGGGTACTGCAGGCACTGGAACGGCAGACGCGCCGGCCGGATGAGGTTGTGGTGGTGTTCATGGGCCAGCCTGACGGGCAGGTGCCGGAGACGGACCTGCCGGTGACTGTGGGGCACGTGGCCGCCGACGGGCACCTGCCGCTGGCCGCCGCACGCAACCGTGCCGCCGCGCTCGCATCGGCCGAGATCCTCGTGTTCCTGGATGTGGACTGCCTCCCCGCGGACGGCACCGTGGAGCAGCTGGCCGCGGAGGTGGCCGCCCACCCGCACGCGATGGTGATGGGCACGCCGCGGTACCTGCTGCCGGACTGGCGCGAGCGGACCGGTCTCGCGGAGGCCGCCCTGCCCGAGGACGCGGCCCTGCGCGCGGCGTCCGTGCCGCACGGCGCCCGGGCACACCTGCCGGCCGGGGACTCCGAACAGTGGCACATGGTGTGGACGCTCGTGCTGGCGATGCGGCGCAGCCTCCTGCAGGCGATCGGCGGCCTGGACGAGGGCTACGTCGGCTATGGCGCCGAGGACACGGACCTGGCCTTCCGCGCCCGTGACGCCGGGATGGGCCTGCGCTTCCATCCGGCCGAGGTGTTCCACCAGCACCACGGCGTGCACCGTCCTCCGCTGAACCACCTCGAGGACATCCTGGTCAACGCCCGGCGTTTCCGTGCCGTGCACGGCCTCTGGCCCATGGAGGGCTGGCTGCGCGAGTTCGCCGCGGCCGGGCTCGTCGACTGGGACGAGGACGGCGGGCGGCTCGAGCTGCGGCGCCGTCCGACCGAACAGGAGCTCGCCGCCGCGAAGGTGGCGGACGCCGCCTACTGACGCGGAGGCCGGAGGTCAGCGCGGCCGCCGCCCGGCGGTCAGCGCGGCTGCCGCCCGGCGATCGTGCGCTCCACGGCCCGTTCCCACAGGTCGGCGTACTCGTCCGGCGGGGTGAGCAGGGCGGCAGCCAGACGGTCCGCGGAGCCCGGGTCCTCGGCCGCGGCCTGCACAGCGCCGGCCCAGTCGGTCACCGGGTCCTCCCAGACGGCCCAGGGCACCCCGGCGCAGCGGCGGGCGGCCTCGGCGAATCGGTGCTGTTCCGCGAAGGGGCGCGGTTCCGGGGCCATCACCACGGGTCGTCCGGAGGCGACCGCCTCCACGGTGCCGCCGTGGCCTGCGGAGACCACCACGAGGTCTGCGGCGGCGAGGACCCCGGGGACGTCCTCGGCCCACCCGTGGAGCACGAGGTTCGCGGGAAGTCCGCCCTCCCCCGCACGCGCCGGGGCGGTCCCGTCGGTGGCCCTGTGGGCGCTCGCATTCCTCTCCGTCTTCCTCTCCGTCGCCCCGGCGGAGAGGGAGGCGGGGGCCTCCTGCTGTCCCTGTCCGCGCACCGGCCCGTGCACGTGCCAGACCGCCTGCGGGACCGCCTCCGCCGCACGTCGGAGCGCGTCCACGGCCACGCCCCCGCCTCCGGTGGCGGTGAGCACGGCGATGTGCGCTCCCCGGAGGCCGGCCGGGGGCGTCGAGGCCCTCCGCTCGAGCCGCCCCGTCAGATCCGCCGAGCCGAGGAAGGTCGTCCGGTCCCCGTGCTCGGCCCGCCACCGCGGGTCCTCGAGTTCGGCACGGTAGTGGGCGAACAGGTGGTCGGCCTCGGCGTAGACGATCCGGTGGGCCGCGTCCGTCCGGTCCCCGTGCATGCGGCGGTGTGCCACGGGGTAGCCGGCCAGGCGCAGGAACAGCGCGGCCTCCACGGACACGTCCACCACGGCGGCCTCGGCGCCGGTCCTGCGGGCGGCGTCGAAGAGCGCGGCGAACCGGTCTCGGATCGCCGGGCCGGTGGGTGTGTGGTGCAGCGGCGACCCGGTGGGCTGGACGTGACCGTCCACGAGGTCCGAGGGCAGGGGCAGCACGGCCGGGCGGGGCACCCGCGCGGTGGCAGCGGCCCGGCCGACCACCTCCGCCGCGCGCGCGTGCGCCGAGACCACGGTGAGGTCGAACCGTCCCGTGCCGGCTGCCGCGGCCGCATGCTGCAGGTGTCCGGAACCGTGCTGGTGCGCGTAGTAGAGGACGCGCCTCACACCGTGCCCCACGGACGCTCTGGGCTGCAGCGGTGCGCCTGTCCTGTCCGGTTCGACGTCGGGCCGTTCGGCCCCGGCCCCAGGCCCGGCCCCGGCCCCGGCCCCGGCCCACGGTCCGCCGAAGACGTGCTGCGCTGGATCGCCTGACGGAGCAGGGCGTCGTAGGACTCGGCCATGGCGGCGGCGCTGAAGGTCTGTCCCCATGCCCGGGTGGCGGTGCGGCTGCGTGTCCGGGCGGTGTGCACGGCGGCGGTGAGTGCGGCGGCGGTGTGGTGCTCGGCCAGCGCCCCGGCCTGCGGCGCCACCACCTCGGCCATGGCGCCGGTCAGCACGGCCGCCACCGGGGTGCCGACGGCCATGGCTTCCACGGCGGTCAGCCCGAACGGCTCGGCCCACAGCGGGGTGACGAGGCAGACCTCGCCCTCCCCCATCAGCGCGGCGACCTCCGCGTGGTCCAGGTGCCCGCGGTGCACCGTGTCCTCCCCGAGCAGCGGCAAGACCATGCGCTCCACGTAGTCGTGGTCTGCGATCGGCCCGGCGAAGTGCAGCTCCATCCCGGCCCCGCGCGCGGCCTCGATGGCCATGTGCAGGCCCTTCTCCTCGGTGATGCGGCCGACCCACACGGCGCGGCCGGGGACCGGTTCGGAGCCGGACTGCCACAGCTCGGTCTCGATGCCGTTGTGGACCACGTCGATCCCCGGGATCCAGTGGGACCAGGTGGCGGCGTTCGCCGCGGACACCGAGGCCCAGCGGTGGAGCGGAGACGGCCGCCAGCCCGGGCGGCCCAGGACTGCCAGCACCCGGGGCAGAGTCGCCGGGGTGTGGAGGACCGTCAGCATCGGCAGTTCCTCCAGGAGCTGCAGCGGCACCGGGGAGAGCGAGTTGTTCAGCACGGCGTCGAATCCGCCGCCGAGGACCTGCTGGCAGGCGGCGGTCAGCGCGGCGTCCATGACGTCGTCCGACGGCGGCGTCCACGGCTCGGCAGACCACCAGCGCGTGCCGTTCACCGGGGTCTGGCACTGCTCCTGCACGCCGTCCGCCTCAGGCGCCGGCCGCGGACCGGGCAGGACAGGCAACGTCGGTACCACGGTCACCGACCCTGCCCGAGGCCCGACGTCCCGGGCCTCCAGATCGCTGCCTTCCCGGGCGAAGACCGTGACATCGTGACCGAGCCGCGCCAGGTGGCGGACCGTGAGCGCGGTATGTGCCTCCAGCCCACCGTCGAACGGGGGACGCAGGGGATGGCGCGGATGCGCGAGCAGTGCAAGACGCACGGTGCCTCCTCAGGAAGGGCGATTCGCCGCACACCGGGTGGGCCTGCATGACGCAGCGGGTCCAGGGGTGCACCTGGACTGCCCCCGACGGGAACGGCGAAGCGCGGATAGAACCTGACTGTATGCCATGGGGCGCCTTCGACCGTTCGAGTCCCTCTGCCACGCCTGTGAGCAGTCCTGCGCACAGCCCGTCACCCTGCACCGATGCGTCCTGCGCACAGAAGAAAAAGGGCCGGAATCTCAACGATTCCGGCCCTTATCCAGCTGTGGAGCTAAGGGGAATTGAACCCCTGACCTCGTCATTGCGAACGACGCGCTCTACCAACTGAGCTATAGCCCCGTGCTCACTTACCTTGCGAGAGGCACCCGTGAAGCATACTCCCGTTCGCGCCCGGCCACCAATCCGCGCTGCAGCCGGCGTCCGACGGCCACGGCGAGCACCACGCCCACCACGTCCGAGACGATGTCCCAGAGGTCTCCCGAGCGCTGCCGCACGAACGTCGCCTGCGCCCACTCGCTGACCGGGGCGTGCACCAGGAACGGCACGGACCACCAGGCGCTGCGTCCCAACACCACGGCCGCCAGCGTCGGCGCCGCGAACACCGCCACGTGGATGAGCTTGTCCAGGAAGGGGATCTCGAACCCTTGCGCGGGCAGGCCCTCCCCCGGCAGATAGAGGACCACCAGGTGCGCCGCCACGGCGAGCACGAGCAGCACGGCCCACGCCCAGGCCGGCAGCAGGGGGCGTCGTCCGTGCGGCCCGCCGCCGTCTGCCGTCGGCCGGGCACGACGGCGGCCACCTCCTGCTCGTTCCGGGTGCGCTCCAGGCATGCAGACCAGCATACGAAGCCCCGTACCCCACCACCGCCAGGTGAACGCTCCCTGACTTCCTGGTGGAAACTCACAGTCGATCCATGACATGGTCATCTGCGGACCCGGCACGTGCGTGCGCCCCTGCCGCACGCTGTCCCGGGTCCGTTGTCCTGTGTCCACACTGACGAAAGGAACCTGCATGCCGCCCGCTTCGGACGGAGCAACACTGACCACCCTCGGCGTCGTCGGCGTCGTCGTCCTCCTGCTCGTCTTCTACGGCGGCACCATGTGGATGTCGGTCGCGATCTCCCGGCGCAAGGAGAACGCAGACTCCTACATGACCGCCGGCAACAAGATCGGCTTCGGCATCTCCGCCGCCTCCATGACCGCCACCTGGATCTGGGCGTCCTCCATGTACGCCTCCGCCTCGGCCGGCTACACCTACGGCATCTCCGGCCCCATCCACTACGGCCTGTGGGGCGCGCTGATGATCCTGTTCATCTACCCGTTCGGCAAGCGCATCCGCTCCGTCGCACCGCGCGCCCACACCCTGGCCGAGGTCATGTACGCCCGCCACGGCCGCTCCTCCCAGCTGATGCTCGCCGGCTCCAACGTGCTCGGCTCGGTCATCTCCCTGACCTCGAACTTCATCGCCGGCGGTGCGCTGATCGCCATCCTGTCCCCGCTGCCGTTCGGCGCGGGCATCCTGATCGTGGCGGCCGGCGTCCTGCTCTACACCCTGTGGTCCGGCTTCCGCGCCTCCGTGCTGACGGACTTCGCACAGGTCATGGCGATGCTCGGGGCCTGCGTGGTCATCATCCCGGCCGTGTTCTTCGCCGCCGGCGGACCGGCCATGTTCGAGGCCGGCGTCGCCGCAGGCAACGTGACCGCCGAGCAGCAGGACTTCTTCTCCTCCGAGGCGTTCATGAAGCAGGGCGCGCCGTACATCGCCGCCGTGCTCGCCTACGCGATCGGCAACCAGACCATCGCCCAGCGCCTCTTCGCCGTGCGCGAGGACCTGATCAAGCCGACCTTCGTCACCGCCACCATCGGCTACGGCGGCTCGGTGATCGGCATCGGCATGCTCGGCGTCATGGCGCTCTACCTCGGCATCACCCCCATGGACGGGGACGTGAACAACCTCATCCCGCAGATCGTCGCCGAGTACCTGCCGCTGGCCGTCGTCGCCCTGGCGTTCCTGATGATCATCGGCTCGTTGTCCTCCACCGCGGACTCGGACCTGTCCGCCCTGTCGTCGATCGTCATGGCGGACATCTACGGGCAGTCCAAGGGACGCGGCAACGCGGACCCGAAGACCATGCTGCTGATCGGCCGCATCACCATGATCGTGGCCACCGCGGCCGCCCTGTACTTCGCCACCGCGAAGTTCAACATCCTGGACCTGCTGGTGTTCGTCGGCGCCCTCTGGGGCTGCCTGGTGTTCCCGGTGATCGCCTCCTTCTACTGGAAGAAGGTCACCAACGCCGCGTTCACCGTCTCCGTGCTGGCGGCCCTCGCCGTGTTCCTGCCGGTCCGCTTCGGCTGGTTCCCGGTGGACGGGCTGTGGGGCATCGTGGTGGAGGCGCTCTGCGTGATCGGCGTGGGTGTGGTCCTGGGCATCATGGCGTTCGGCTTCTTCGGCCCGACCGCCGGCAAGGTCGTGGGCATCGCCGCCTCCGTGGCCATGTGCTTCGTGGCCTTCGGGTTCCTGCGTGACTACCTCGAGCTCTCCGGCGCGCTGGTGGCGTACGCGGTGTCCTTCCTGGTCTGCTACCTGATGTCGTTCCGCTCCACGCAGGAGTTCGACTTCGATCGCATCAAGCAGGTCACCGGCGACTTCGACGACCGCGACCTTGCGGCCACCGCCGACGAGAAGCAGACCGCCGCCGCCCGCTGAGCACACCGACCGACAACAGAGAGGCAGCTGACATGACCGTCGCCCTGACCGTGTACGTCCTGATGTGGCCCGTGATCGTCTTCGGCGTGCTCGCCGTGATCGCCGGCAACTTCTTCAAGGAGATGCGCGAGGCCCGCAGGCAGGGCCGCCCGATGATCTGACCGGTTCCGGACGGACCGTCCTCCGCGCACCCTGCGCACACAGCACGGCGGGGACGAGGCACAATCGCCTCGTCCCCGCCGTCGTGTCTGCCTCAGCGCCTCAGCGCCTCAACCGAGCAGGATCACATCCAGCCGGCGCGGCCCGTGCACGCCCTCCACACGCTCCAGCTCGATGTCACTGGTGGCGGAGGGACCGGAGATCATCGTGATCGGCGCGGTCGGCTCGAGCCGCTCCAACGCCTCCGGGATCAGCTCCACCACGGACTCCAGCGGCACCACGCAGATGTGGTGGTCCGGCACCAGGGAGATCGCCCGGCGGCCCTCGTCGGGGCGGCCGGAGAGGAAGATCGTGCCGGTCTCGGAGCAAGAGACGGTCGAGCTCGTCACCACGGCGGAGACCTCGTTGAGCTCCCGCGTGCTCAGCACGCGCCGCTCCTCACCGGCGTCTGCGGACCCGACCGCCGGCTCGGTGAGCCGGCGGGCCTCGGGTGCGCCGCCGTCGTCGGGAAGCCAGGAGGCCTCCAGCCCGGAGGGGACCACGTAGGAGGAGGCGTCGGTCAGCAGCTCGCCCACGCGGGCGGCGACGGTCTCGGCGGTCTCCCGGTAGACGTTGGCCCGGTAGTCCTCGAGGCGGTCCACGAGCTGCTCGACCACCTGCTCACGGCTCGCCTCGGAGACGCGGCGGTAGTCGCGCTCCACCGTATCCGGCTGCGGCCGGTCCGCCAGTGCGGTGCGGATGCGGCCGAGGATCTCGTCCTTCGCGGTGTTCATGCCTGCTCCTCCTCGGAGGTCGTGGTCTGCTCGGCATCCTGCTGACCGCTCCCGCTACGGTTCCTCTTCCACCAGTGGCGGAAGGACTCCTGGGGCGGGGCGGGCACGTCGCGCTGGTCCGTCCAGCCGCCGGCAATGCCCGGCAGCCAGCCGAGCTTCGCGTCCTTGCCGGCGAGCAGGCGTCCCACCGGCAGGCCCCGCTCGGCCAGGCTCATCAGGGAGCCGGAGGACATGACCGTGGAGGCGCCCTTCATCATCAGGTCCATCTGGGACGGCACCGGGACCTTCTTCTCCGCCTTCTTCCGGGCGTGGGTGGCCTGGACGTCCTGGTCGCGCAGGTGCACCAGGATAGACGGGATGTCGATGGCCACCGGGCAGACGTCGTAGCAGGCGCCGCAGAGGCTGGACGCGTAGGGCAGGGTGCCGTTGGCCCCGTCCTCCACGCCGGTGAGCTGCGGGGAGAGGATCGCGCCGATCGGGCCCGGATACACGGAGCCGTAGGCGTGGCCGCCGGTCTGCTCGTACACCGGGCACACGTTCATGCAGGCCGAGCAGCGGATGCAGTGCAGGGCCGAGCGGCCGGCCGGGTCGGAGAGCACCGCAGAACGGCCGTTGTCCAGCAGCACCAGGTGGAACTCCTGCGGGCCGTCGCCGGGCGTGACGCCCGTCCACATGGAGGTGTACGGGTTCATACGCTCGCCCGTGGAGGAGCGCGGCAGCAGCTGCAGGAAGACCTCGAGGTCCTGGAAGGTCGGCACCAGCTTCTCGATGCCCATCACCGTGATCAGCGTCTCCGGCAGGGTCAGGCACATGCGGCCGTTGCCCTCGGACTCCACCACGGACAGCGTGCCGGTCTCGGCCACGCCGAAGTTCGCGCCGGAGATCGCCACGGATGAGCGCAGGAACCGCTCGCGCAGATGCCGCCGGGCGGCCTCGGCCAGGTCCTTCGGCTCGGAGGTCAGGGACTCGTCCGTCTCCTCCATCTCCCGCACGAAGATGTCCCGGATCTCGTTCCTGTTCTTGTGGATGGCCGGGACGAGGATGTGCGAGGGCTTGTCATGCCCCAGCTGGACGATCAGCTCCGCGAGGTCCGTCTCGGTGGCGGCGATGCCCTCGGCGTTCAGCGCCTCCTCGAGCCCGATCTCCTGGGTGGCCATGGACTTGACCTTGATGACCTCGTCCACGCCCTTGGCCTTGACCAGCTCGGTGACGATCCGGTTGGCCTCCTCGGCGTCCCGGGCCCAGTGGACCACGCCGCCGCGGGCGGTGACATTGGCCTCCAGCTGCTCGAGCAGCGCGGGCAGGTCCGCCATCACCTGCTGCTTCAGCGCCGACCCGGCGGCACGCAGCCGCTGCCAGTCCGGCAGCTCGTCCACCACTCTGGCCCGCTTGGCACGGATGGAGTGGGTGGCGTGGCGGATGTTCTTGCGCATCTGGGCGTTGCCCAGCTGCGTGCGGGCCGAGTCCGGGAAGGGCTCGTCCAGGGTGATGTGGCCGTGGCCGTATGCGGGACGGACGGTCGGCATGCCCAGGTCGGTGCGGCTCATCGGGAGACCTCCTCGGTGGTCGGCTGGGAGGCGGGCTGAGTGGCGGCGGCCGGTGCCGTCGTCGCGGTGTTAGCGGATTCCCGACGACGGACGGTCGCCTTCCCGCCCGGAATGGACAGTTCCAGCGGGCCGGAGACGTCCAGGGGCTCCTCACGGGTGGAGGCGAGGATCTCGGCCAGGTGGACGGTGCGCAGCGGGGTGCCGTCCGCGCCGGTGGAGCCCCGGCGGGACATGGCCCCGCCCAGGTGCATGAGGCAGGAGGCGTCCCCGCCAGAGCAGAGCGACGCCCCGGAGGCGGTGACGTTGGCGATCTTCGCCTCGGCCATGGCGCCGGAGACGTCCGCGTTCTTCAGGGCGAAGGTGCCGCCGAAGCCGCAGCACTCCTCCGCGTCCGGCAGCTCGTGGAAGTCGATGCCCCCGACGCTGCGCAGCAGGTCCTTCTGCCGGTCGCCGAGGCGCAGCAGGCGCATGCCGTGGCAGGAGGGGTGGTAGGTGACGGCGTGCGGGAACCAGGAGCCGAGCTGGGCGGCGGAGTCGGTCACGCCGAGCACGTCCGTGAGCAGCTGGGCGAGCTCGTAGGTGCGGGAGGCGACGGCCTCGGCGTCCTTGGCCAGGCCCTCGTCCCCGCCGCGGCGGGCGACCATCGGCTGCTGGTGGCCGAGCGAGGCGACGCAGGAGCCGGAGGGGGCCACCGCGAGGTCGTAGTCCGCCTCGGTGAAGGTCTTCACGTGATTGCGGACCACCGGCAGGGCGTCGGCCATGTAGCCGGAGTTCACGTGCATCTGGGCGCAGCACCCCTGGCCTGCAGGGAAGACGACCTCGTGGCCGAGGCGCTCGAGGATCTGCACGGTGGCGTGCGCGACCCGCGGGTACATCGCATCCACGATGCACGTGGCGAACAGGGCGATCTTCATGACGCTCCTCCATGGAGGCTGATGTGCGGGTTCGGTTCTCACGCGGAGGCCGGGCACGGCGGCGTGGCCGCTCCCCGGACCGTCCGGGAGCCCGGGGCGGTCCGCGGACCGGAGACCGACGACGCCACCCCGATGTGGTCAGACCATAGCGCGCGGTGACACGGGGCACAACACCTGAGGGGCAGGGCGGCGGAATCCCCCGCCCGGGACGAAGTAACGTCCGGACGGATCGTCCCGTGTGACGTCCGGCCGGATCGTTCCGCGTGACATCCGGCCGCCTGGTCCCGCGTGACCTCCGGCCGCCTGGTCCCGCGTGACCTCCGGCCGGATCATCCCGCGCTTGCCAACTGTGACCCGGGCCATATACATTCTGCGGTCAGACCACAGTGGTCAGTCCACAGCTATCCCGCCTGCCCGCACACCACCAGGAGTCACCGTGTCCACGTTCACCGCCACCACCGACGCCGTCGGCGGAAGCCTCGGGCTCTCGGCGCTGCTCGGCGCCGTCCCGCTGCTGACGTTCTTCCTGCTGCTGATCATCGTGAAGGCCAAGGCCTGGCAGGCCGGCATCGCCGCCCTCGTGGCCGCGCTCGCCGTCGCGATCCTCGGCTACGGCATGCCGGCGCCCCTGGCGCTGCTCTCCGCAAGCCAGGGCGCCGTGTTCGGCCTGTTCCCGATCGTCTGGATCGTGGTCATGGCGCTGTGGTTCTACCAGGTGACGGTGCTCTCCGGCCGCTTCGAGGACATGCGCGCGATCTTCGACTCGATCGGCGGCGGGGACATCCGCATCCAGGCCGTGCTGATCGCCTTCTGCTTCGGCGGCATGCTCGAGGCCCTCGCCGGCTTCGGCGCCCCCGTGGCCATCACCGCCACCATGATCCTGGCGCTCGGCCTGCCTCCGCTGAAGGCCGCCACCGTGGTGTTGATCGCCAACACCGCCCCGGTCGCCTTCGGCGCCGTCGGCACCCCCATCACCACCGCCGGCCAGCTCACCGGGATCGACGCCGCGCACATCGGCGCGATCGTCGGCCACCAGGCCCCGTTCGTGGCGATCTTCGTGCCCTTCCTGCTGGTCGCGCTGATCGACGGCCTGCACGGCGTGAAGGACACCTGGCCGGCTCTGCTGGTGATCGGCGGCGTCTTCGCGGCGGCCATCTGGTGGTCCTCCGCGCACTTCTCCTACGAGCTCACCGACGTGGTCGCCTCCCTGGCCGCCATGGCCGCCGCCGTGGTGCTACTGCGCTTCTGGCGTCCGAAGGGCGCGGCCGAGGCCTCTGCCCGCCTCGGCATCGAGCCGAGCACGACCTCCGCCCAGGAGCTCACCGGCCGCCGCATCTGGATGGCCGTGTTCCCGTACCTCGCCGTGGTGACCGTGTTCGGCATCGCCAAGCTCTGGACGCTGGGCGCGGACATCCCCGCGTTCCTCAAGTCCACCGACGCGACCATCCCGTGGCCCGGCCTGGACGGGCACTTGCTGGACGCCGCCGGCGAGCCGATCGGAGGCACCGTCTACTCCCTGCAGTGGCTGTCCTCCCCGGGCACCCTGCTGCTGATCACCGGTCTGATCGTGGCCGTGGTCTACACCGTGTGGAACGACGGCGGCTCCCGCCCCCTGTCCTTCGGCGACGCCCTCGCCGAGATCGGACGCTGCTTCTGGCGCATGCGCTTCTCCGCCCTGACCATCATGCTCGTGCTGTCCCTGGCCTACGTCATGAACTTCTCCGGCCAGACCCTGGCCATGGGCACCGCGATCGCCGGCGTCGGCGCCGCCTTCGCCTTCCTCTCCCCCGTGCTCGGCTGGCTCGGCACGGCGGTCACCGGCTCTGACACCTCCGCGAACGCTCTGTTCGCCACCCTGCAGCAGACCGCCGCCCACAATGCCGGCCTGGACCCGGCGCTCATGGTGGCCGCGAACACCTCCGGCGGCGTGGTCGGCAAAATGATCTCTCCGCAGTCCCTGGCGATCGCGGCCACCGCCGTGGGCATGGAGGGCCAGGAGTCCGCCGTGTTCCGCAAGGTGGTCGGCTGGTCGCTGCTGCTGCTGCTGGCCGTCTGCACCCTGGTGTTCCTGCAGTCGAACGTCCTGCACTGGCTGGTGCCGGCTCCGTGACCGACTCTCCCACTGCCCGCACCTCCGCCGTCGTCCTGGAGTGGCTGGAACAGGAGCTGCGCGCCGGCTCGATCAAGGTCGGGGACAAACTCCCCGGCGAGCGCGTCCTGGCCGAGCAGTTCGGCATCTCACGGCCCTCCGTCCGCGAGGCCGTGCGCGTCCTGGACGCCATGGGCCTGGTCCGCACCGCCGCCGGGTCCGGGCCGAGAGCCGGCGCGATCGTGATCTCCGAGCCCTCCGCCGCGCTGACGTGGGCGCTGCGCATGCACGTGGCCACCCAGGCGCTGCCCGTGGCGGACATCGTCTCCACCCGCCTGTTGCTGGAGACCGGCGCCGCCCGCCGCGCCCGCGGCCCGCACGGCAAGACCGGCGAGGAGGCTCAACAGATCCTGCACCGGGCCGGCGAGCTGCTGGACCGCATGGACTCCCCGGACCTGCCGGCCGAGGACTTCCACCATCTCGACGCCGAGTTCCACGTGCTGCTGTCCACGCTCGGGGGCAACGTGGTGGTGGAGACGATGATGAAGTCCCTGCGCGAGGCCACGGTCGGCTACGTGCAGGAGACCGTGGCCGGCCGCCGGGATTGGGACGAGGTGCGGGCCCGACTGCAGCAGCAGCACCGACAGATCCTGGCCTCCTACACCGCCGCGGACACCGAGGCGACCGTGGCCGCCCTGCGTGAGCACATCCTGTGGTTCTCCTCCCTGGCGCTGGAGGACGAGGAGCAGGACGCGATCGTGGAATGACCCCCGGCACGGCCTCAAGGTCGATCCCAGTGTCCGGGGACTGCGCGACAACGACCCTGTCACGTCCTTCCACGCCCATGGCACGAAAGGGGACGCACTCGGGGTTCGCCCATGGCACGGTCCGTGTGAGCTCGTCCGCGAAGTCCGCTGCCGCCTGCTGAAGGTCGTCAGTTCCCGGGTCAGGCGCCAAGGAGGTACTCCAGCGTCGAGAGGCGGTCGGAGAGAGCCTGCTCGTTCTCATCGAGCCGGTAGGCCTCCGCCTCACGGCGAAAGGCCTCGACACTGCCGTAGCGGCGTTCAAGCCTTGCCTTCAGCGTGGCCAACTGCTGGGTTGCCTCCTCGACAGAGAGCATTTCCGGCATGACTGCACCCATCGTGCTGTTCACCTCCTGTGCGGACCTCGGATCGGCTCCGACTCCACACCCACTCGACATGCTGGGCGTGAGGCTACGGACTGGTTCGGACAGGATAAGGCGCCTCATACGTCCGAGGCGAGCGGCCGTCGTCGGGAAACGGGCGCGGAGGCGGCCGCTCAGGCGAAGAAGTGGACGAGCGCGCCGAGGGTGACCATGGACGCGGCCAGGCAGGCGCAGGCGAACTCGATGAGCATGCCCAGGCCCATCGCCTTCAGCGCCCCCACGGAGGAGGACAGCGCGGCACGGACGTCCCTGCGGCGGGCCCACTCAGCGCCGAACAGGCCCGCGGCGAAGCCGACGAACAGGCCGACCACCGGGATCACGACCATGCCGATGACGCCGGCGACGATGCCGACGAGGATCGGGCCGCGCGGCACCCGCTCGCGGTACAGACGGCGCCCGGTGAGGACCGCCGAGGCGGAGGCCCCGGCGATCGCCAAGCCTGCGGCGATCAGGCCGAACGTCCACGAGGCGGTCGAACCGACGACCCAGGCCCAGGCCACCGCAGTGACCGCGGTCAGCACCGAGCCGGGCAGGATCGGGTAGACGGTGCCGAACGCCCCCACGGCGAGCAGCACGAGGGCGACGACGGTGGCGACGACGGCGAGCTCCATGGGGATCAGTATGCGCCAGCCACGGCGGATCCGGTGACCGGGGCGGCAGGGCCTGCTGCTCCGGCCGCTGCGCGTCACTCCGGCGGCCAGCGCCCCTCCTGGGTCTGCAGGAACTCGAACACCTGGACCTCCTCCACCCCCGGGAACGCGCCGCTGGGCATCGCCGCGAGCAGGTGTGCGTTGGCCCGGGCGGCCGGCCAGGCCTGTCCTCCCCACGCCGCCTCCAGCTCCGGCGAGGGCATCCGGCAGCATTCGGGGTCCGGGCACCGGCTCGTGGTGCGCGCGGAGGTGTCGTGTCCGCGCATCCACTTGGCCCCGTCGAACGGGACGCCGACGGACAACGAGTAGAAGCCCGTGGACGTCGGCTCCACCACGGCAGCGCTCCAGAACGTGCCGGCCGGGGTGTCCGTGTACTGCGGGAACGCGCCGAGGTGGTCGGCCACGTCGAAGACCTTCCGGCTCACCCAATGACGGCACGCCGTCTGCCCCTCGATCGCCCCGATGTGGTCCGTGGGAAACGGGATGCCGTCGTTCTCATAGGCCTTGTGGAACACCCCGGACTCGTGGACCTTCGCAAAGTGGCAGGTCAGCCCCAGATGCTCGGTGGCGAGGTTCGTGAAGCGGTGGGCCGCGGACTCCCATGAGACGCCGAAGCGGTCCCGGAGGTCGTCCACGGACATGTCCCGGCGCTCCTTCGCCTCCACCAGCAGGCGCACCGCGGCGCGCTCCGGCATCATCATCGCCGCGGCCAGGTAGTTCGTGTAGACGCGCTGCCGCAGGAAGTCCGCATAGTCCTCCGGCTCCCCCAGGCCGAGCACGGAGGAGCACACGGCCTGCAGCAGGACGGCGCGGGGATCGTGATCAGGGCGCCGAGACCGGGCCAGGTAGATCCTGTGGTTCTTCAGGTCCGTGACCGATCGCGTGGAGTGCGGCAGGTCCGGCACGAATCGCACGGCGAAGCCCAGGTGCGCGGCCAGGGCGGAGACCTGGTGGTGGGTCAGCGGACCGTCCGCCGCGTCCACCACCTCACGCAGCTGCTGAGCCGTGCGCTCCAGGTCCGGGTAGTGGTTCCCGCACGCACGCATCTCCTCCCGGAGCGCGCTGTTCGCCCGGCGCGCCTCCTCCGGTGTGGAGACCCGCTCTGCCATCTGCCGGTCGAGTTCCGCCTGGAGTCCGGCGATCACCTCGAGGACGTCGTCCGGCGTGCGCGGGCCGATCTTCAGGGCCGGCAGGCCCAGCCGCTGGAACAGCGGGCCGCGCTGGGCCCGCTCGACGGCCACCTCCAGGGCTGCACGCCGGCTCGGAGCCTCCGGGCGCAACAGGTCCTCCACGGCCACGCCGTACACCTCGGCGAGCTCGGACAGCAGGCTCAGCCGCGGCTCACGATGCCCGTTCTCGACGAGCGAGAGGTGAGAGGCGGTCACCCCTACCCGGTCCGCGACGTCCGAGAGCGTCCTGCCCGCGCCGCGGCGCAGATGGCGCAGGCGGCGCCCCAGCACGAGCGAGTCGGCACGCGGGGCGGTGTCCGTGGGTTCCGGGGCGGAAGTCATGGCGACGAGAGTAACCGCGGTCACACGCCGACGCGAGGGCAATCTGTCACATTTCACGGTGCTTTCTCCGATGGGGAGTCGGATGCCTGCAGTTCTCGCGTTCGTGCGTGAACTCTGGCATTTCTTGACAGACCGGGAATCGGGGCGGAAATTTCCTGCGCCGATCGCCGCCAGGCGCCTCCGTCCGGGTCCAGGGTGGTGTCCACACCCCGGGAGGCGACGCCGCAGACCGCAGCCGAGCAGCCCGCCCTTGACCCAGAAAGGACCAGGACGATGACCGACCTGAACACCACCGCCCCCACCGCCGAGCAGCTGCAGCAGAGCTGGGACACCGACTCCCGCTGGGCCACCGTCGAGCGCACCTACACCGCCGAGGACGTGGTCCGCCTCCGGGGCCGCGTCCAGGAGGAGCACACCCTCGCCCGCCGCGGCTCCGAGAAGCTCTGGGAGCAGCTCACCGCCGAGCACGCCGAGGGCAGGTTCACCAACGCACTGGGCGCCCTCACCGGCAACCAGGCCGTGCAGCAGGTCAAGGCCGGCCTGCGCGCCGTCTACCTCTCCGGCTGGCAGGTGGCGGCCGACGCCAACCTCTCCGGCCACACCTACCCGGACCAGTCCCTGTACCCGGCCAACTCCGTGCCGCAGGTGGTGCGCCGCATCAACAACGCCCTGCTGCGGGCGGACCAGATCGAGCACTCCGAGGGCATCCAGTCCGTCGAGGACTGGCTCGTGCCGATCGTCGCCGACGCCGAGGCCGGCTTCGGCGGCCCGCTCAACGCCTACGAGCTCATGAAGTCGATGATCACCGCCGGCGCCTCCGGCGTGCACTGGGAGGACCAGCTGGCCTCGGAGAAGAAGTGCGGCCACCTCGGCGGCAAGGTGCTCATCCCCACCGGCCAGCACATCCGCACGCTCAACGCCGCCCGCCTGGCCGCGGACGTCGCCGGCGTCCCCTCGGTGATCGTGGCCCGCACGGACGCCGAGGCCGCCACCCTGATCACCTCGGACGTGGACGAGCGCGACGCCGAGTTCATCACCGGCGAGCGCACCGCCGAGGGCTTCTACAAGGTGCGCAACGGGATCGAGCCCTGCATCGCCCGCGCCAAGGCCTACGCCCCCTACTCCGACCTGATCTGGATGGAGACCGGCACCCCGGACCTCGAGCTGGCGAAGTCCTTCGCCGAGGCCGTCAAGGCCGAGTTCCCGGACCAGATGCTGGCCTACAACTGCTCGCCCTCGTTCAACTGGAAGAAGAACCTGGACGACGACACCATCGCGAAGTTCCAGCGCGAGCTCGGAGCCATGGGCTTCACCTTCCAGTTCATCACCCTGGCCGGCTTCCATGCCCTGAACCACTCCATGTTCGACCTGGCCAAGGGCTACAACGAGCGCCAGATGTCCGCCTACGTGGAGCTGCAGGAGCGCGAGTTCGCCGACGAGGCCCGCGGCTACACCGCCACCAAGCACCAGCGCGAGGTCGGCACCGGCTACTTCGACGCCATCTCCACCGCCATCAACCCCGAGTCCTCCACCGTGGCCCTGAAGGAGTCCACCGAGGCCGGTCAGTTCCACTGAGCCGCAGGCCCACCGGCTGAGCCGCAGGCCCAGCCGGACCTGCAGAGATCGAAAGGGATCCCCTCATGATGACCTTGCAGACCACCCACTCCGACACCACCGTCAACGGCGTGCGCGTGCTCGGCGCCCCCGTGCCCGGCCAGGACCGCGTCCTGACCCGTGACGCGCTGGAGTTCCTCGCCACCCTCCACCGCGCCATGGAGCCGCGGCGCCAGGAGCTCATGGAGCTGCGCACGGAGCGCCGGCGCGCCATCGCCGAGGGCGAGCCCCTCGACTTCCGTCCCGCCACCCGGACTGTGCGTGAGGACGCCTCCTGGAGAGTCGCACCCCTGGCACCCGGCCTGCGCGACCGCCGGGTGGAGATCACCGGTCCGGTGGACCGCAAGATGACCATCAACGCGATGAACTCCGGGGCGAAGTGCTGGCTCGCCGACTTCGAGGACTCCTCCACCCCCTCCTGGGAGAACGTGATCGCCGGACAGGTCAACCTGCACGACGCCATCCGCCGGACCATCTCCCTGACCACGGCCGAGGGCAAGGAGTACAAGCTGGGCGGCGTCCAGCTCGTGGACCGCCCCACCATCATCGTCCGGCCCCGCGGCCTGCACCTGATGGAAGACCGCATCCTGGTGGACGGCGCCCCCGTCTCCGGAGCCCTGGCGGACTTCGCGCTGTACTTCTTCCACAATGCGCGGGAGCTGCTGCGCCGCGGCCGCGGCCCCTACTTCTACCTGCCGAAGACGGAGTCGCACCTGGAGGCGCGGTGGTGGAACTGCGTGTTCGTCCGGGCCCAGGACCTCCTGGAGATCCCGCAGGGCACCATCCGCGCGACGGTGCTGATCGAGACGATCACCGCGGCGTTCGAGATGGACGAGATCCTCTACCAGCTGCGCAACCACGCCGCCGGGCTCAACGCCGGCCGCTGGGACTACATCTTCAGCATCATCAAGACCTTCCGCGAGCGGGGCGAGGACTTCGTCCTCCCGGACCGGTCCGAGGTCACCATGACCCAGCCGATGATGCGCGCCTACACCGAGCTGCTGGTGCACACCTGCCACCGGCGCGGCGCTTCCGCCATCGGCGGCATGGCCGCCCAGATCCCCAACCGCAGGGACCCGGAGGCCAACGCCGCCGCGCTGGACAAGGTGCGCGCGGACAAGACCCGGGAGGCCGAAGACGGCTTCGACGGCTCGTGGGTGGCCCACCCGGACCTGGTGCCCGTGGCCATGGAGGTGTTCGACGACGTCCTGAAGGACGCCCAGAACCAGATCCGTTCCCGCAAGCGGGACGACGTGGTGCCGGACGCCGCCGCACTGGTGGACGTCAAGGCCACCACCGGGTCCATCACGGAGCAGGGGTTGCGCATGAACATCGAGGTCGGCATCCGCTACGTGGAGTCCTGGCTGCGGGGCAACGGCGCCGCCGCCATCCACAACCTGATGGAGGACGCGGCCACCGCCGAGATCTCCCGCTCCCAGATCTGGCAGTGGATCCATGCCGGGTCCTCCGCACGGCTGGCCGACGGCGGCGAGCGCACGGTGACCCGGGAGTGGGTGGAGCAGCTCACCGAGGAGGAGTTCGGCCGGATCGAGCGCTCCGAGGGCGATCGGTTCGACGACGCCCGGGAGATCTTCACCGAGGTCGCGCTGGCCGAGGAGTTCCCGGACTTCCTCACCCTCCCGGCCTACGAGCGGTTCCTGTCCGCCGCCGCACGCCGGCGCGCAGGGTCCTTCGCCGACGCCGCCTGACGCAGCGTTCCGGCCTCACGCGGGGGTCGGTGTTCCTCAGCTGCGGAACACCGGCCCCCGCGCCGCGCGAACGCACGCGAAGGCACCGCGCGAACGCACGCGCAGGCCTCGGCTCACCAGCCCCGCTCGGCCAGGCGGTGCGGGGCGGGCAGGTCCGCCACGTTGATGCCCACCATGGCCTCGCCCAGGCCACGGGAGACCTCGGCGATGGCATGCGGGTCGTCGAACTGGGCGGTGGCCTTCACGATCGCCGCGGCACGCTCGGCCGGGTTGCCGGACTTGAAGATGCCCGAGCCCACGAACACGCCGTCCGCGCCCATCTGCATCATCAGGGCGGCGTCCGCCGGGGTGGCCACGCCGCCGGCGGTGAACATGACCACCGGCAGGGTGCCGGTCTCGGCCACCTCGCGCACCAGCTCATAGGGGGCCTGCAGCTCTTTCGCCGCCACGTACAGCTCGTCCTCCGCCAGCCCCTTCAGCTGGGCGATCTCCTTGCGGATGGTGCGGATGTGCTTGACGGCCTCGGAGACGTCGCCGGTGCCCGCCTCGCCCTTGGAGCGGATCATGGCCGCGCCCTCGGTGATGCGGCGCAGCGCCTCGCCCAGGTTGGTGGCGCCGCAGACGAACGGGACGTCGAAGTCCCACTTGTCGATGTGGTTCACGTAGTCCGCCGGGGAGAGCACCTCGGACTCGTCGATGAAGTCCACCTTGAGGGCCTGCAGCACCTGGGCCTCCACGAAGTGGCCGATCCGCGCCTTCGCCATCACGGGGATGGACACGGCGTCCACGATCCCGTCGATGAGGTCCGGATCGGACATGCGAGCCACCCCGCCCTGCGCGCGGATGTCCGCCGGGACGCGCTCGAGCGCCATGACGGCCACGGCGCCGGCGTCCTCGGCGATCCGCGCCTGCTCCGGGGTGACCACGTCCATGATCACGCCGCCCTTGAGCGTGTCCGCCAGACCGCGCTTGACCCGGGTGGTGCCGGTGCCGCGGGCGCCGTCGTCGGCAGAGCCGGCGGTGGAGGGCGAGAAGGAGGTGGTGTTCTGGCTCATGCGGATGCTTCTCCGATCTGCTCGGGCGGGAGGGCGTCTTCGCCCCGCTGCCGCCGATGTCTCACGGGCCTCGCGTCGGGCCCGCGCCAAGAGACCATCGTGCCACCGCGTGACGGCGCGCGCCGCCACCGCCGGGCAGGCTCCGGCCGGCGGGCACGTCCGCGCGTCATACAGGACCGACCGCCCGTCCCCGCGCACACGGCGCGCCGATCCCTGGATGCTGTCCTTTCCGGCCCGCTCCGCCCTACTCTGTCCGCATGCTGATCGGAGTGCCTGCAGAGATCAAGGACAACGAGCGCCGCGTTGCGCTCACCGCCGCCGGAGTGACCGAGCTGGTCCGGGATGGCCACACGGTGGTCGTGGAGGCTGGGGCCGGCGTCGGCTCATCCGTCACGGACGACGCCTATGCGGACGCCGGCGCGGAGCTCGTGGAGACCGCGGACGAGGTGTGGGAGCGCGCAGACCTGGTGCTGAAGGTGAAGGAGCCGGTGGGCCCGGAGCTCAAGCGCATGCGCCGCGAGCAGGTGGTGTTCACCTACCTCCACCTGGCCGCCTGCCCGGACACCGCCAAGGCCCTGCTGGAGGCGGGCACCACGTCCATCGCCTATGAGATGGTCACCCGCCGCGGTGCCGCCGGCACCACCCTGCCCCTGCTGGCCCCGATGTCCCAGGTCGCCGGCCGTCTGGCGCCCATCGAGGGCGCCCACCACCTGCTGCAGGCCCAGGGCGGCTCCGGCGTGCTCCTGCCCGGCGTCCCCGGCACCCGCCGTGCGAAGGTCGTGGTGGTCGGCGGCGGCGTGGCCGGCGAGAACGCGGCCATGGTGGCCGCCGGCATGGGCGCGGACGTCACCGTGCTGGACGTGAACCTCGAGCGCCTCGCCCAGCTGGAGCTGGTGCACCAGGGCCGCTTCCGCACCCTCGCCTCGAACCACCACACCCTCGCCGAGCAGATCACCGATGCAGACCTGGTGGTGGGCTCCGTGCTCATTCCGGGCGCCGCCGCCCCGAAGCTGGTCACCGAGCAGATGATCGAGTCCATGCGCCCCGGCTCGGTGCTCGTGGACATCGCGATCGACCAGGGCGGCTGCTTCGCCGGCTCGAGGCCCACCACCCACACCGACCCGACGTTCCTCCAGGGGGACAAGGTCATGTACTGCGTGGCCAACATGCCCGGCGCGGTGCCGCAGACCTCCACCGCGGCCCTGACCAATGCCACGCTCCCCTACGTGAAGAAGCTCGCCGCGAAGGGCTGGCAGGCAGCGCTCGCCTCGGACCCGGGCTTCGCCGCGGGCCTGTCCACCGTCGACGGCACCCTGCAGCACCAGTCCGTGTTCGATGCCCTCGCCGAGCCCCTCGGCCTGTCCCAGGACACCCTCCGCCCGGTCCACGACGTCTTGCGCGTCACCGACTGAGCAGAGGCCGGCCCACGACGGCGGCCGCCCACCTCGCGGAGGTGGGCGGCCGCCGTCGTGGGTGAAAGGGGTGCGGGCGCCGAAACTCGACGGTCTCCCGAACGAAAACGCCCGGGAACTCGACTCCTTCCCGAACGAAAGCGTCCGGGGACTCGACGGTCTCCCGAACGAAAACGCCCGGGGACTCGACAGTTTCCCGAACGAAAGCGCCTGGGGTCAGGCGTTCCAGAGGCCGTAGGAGTCGGCCAGGTCGGCGATCTTCCGGGCGCGCAGCAGGCGCGGCAGGTAGGAGCCGTCGCCCACGGCCGCGCCGGCGGCGTGCTGGTCCAGCAGGTCGTGGGCCCACTTGACCTCGTCCTCGGACGGGGAGAGCGCCTTGTTGACCCAGTCCACCTGGTCGCGGGAGAGCACCAGGCGGCCGGTCATGCCCATCGTGTTGGTCAGGCCTGAGGTCTCGGCCACGGCGTCCTCGCCGTCGGTGTTGCCGGGCGGCCCGTCGATCGCGCCGGGCAGGCCGCCCACGCGCGAGGCGATGACCAGGCGGGAACGGGCGTAGGCCATGGCGATCGGGTCGTCGCCGACGCCCACGTCCTTGCGGAAGTCGTTGGTGCCGAAGGCCAGGCGGAAGGTGCCCGGCGCCCTCGCCACGGCCGTGGCGTTCTCCACGCCGAGGGCGGACTCGAGCAGGGCGATCACCGGGGTGCCCGCGCGCAGGCGCATGGCGGTGAAGGTGACCTGCTCCGGCTCCTCCGTCTCGGCCAGGATCACCCCGCGCACACCTTCCAGGTCCTTGAGGGCCTCGAGGTCCTCCGCCCAGTGGTCCGTGGTCGTCGCGGAGATGCGCACCCACGCGGTCATACCGCTGGAGAGGGCGTCCACCACGTTCGCGCGGGCCTGCTCCTTGTGCTCCTCCGGCACGGCGGCCTCGAGGTCGAAGATCACGGAGTCGGCCTCGGAGGCCAGTCCCGGAGCGAAGTCCTCCGGTTTGGCGGCGTTGACCAGCAGCCAGGAGCGGCTGAGCTTGGCGGGCAAGGCGGCGGCACGTCGATTGCGCAGAGGCATGCCCGTCAGCCTACTGGCTCGGGCCCGCGCCGGACACGGCCCCGAGGTCCGTGCTCGCCTGCCGGACGGCGGTGGCGGCGGTAGCATGGGCCCACGACGACGGCCCCGCACCTCCGCCACGCACGCGCCCGCCTTCGTCCCCCTTCCGTCCCGCACGTCCGCCGTCACATCCCGCCAGGAGTAAGCGCCCATGCACCGCACCGGCCGCCGCCCCGCCGCCCGCGCGCTCGCTTGGGCCGGCTCCCTGGCCCTCGGCACGGCGGCCCTGGCCGGATGCACCCCCGCGGACGAGGCACCGGCCGGAGACGGCAGCGGCTCTCCGAGCGCCGCAGAGCAGACCGGCATCCCCCAGGTGGACCGGGACGGCTACCAGCCGCTGACCGTCCATCTCGTGGCGCCCGTGTGGTCCGCCCCGCCGGGCACCTCCGGTGTGCGCGTCGGCTGCCAGGACCAAGACCTGCTGGTGGCCGTGCAGACCGCGCCGACCAAGGCCGAGGACCCTGCGGACATGGCCATGGACTTCCTGCTGCAGGACACCACCGGCACCCACGGGGAGCCGGCCCTGACCAACGCCGTGGCCGCCTCCGCGAAGACCCTCACCTACACCGGCCACCGCCGCGACGGCGACACCGAGGTGTTCGAGTTCGCCGGCACCGTGACCGTGGAGGACGCCTGCGACGCCGAGCGCGTCCGCGCCCAGCTGGAGGCCACCGCCGCCGCGAACACGGACGCGGGCGAGGTCCGCGTGACCGTGGACGGCGAGGACATCGCCGACGTGCTCGGCCTGCTCCCCTACGAGCCGGGCGACGAGTACACCGCTCCCCCGGAACCGGAGGAGCCGTCCGAGACGCCCGCCCCCGGCGAGGGTGCTTCCAGCGAGAGTGCCCCCGGCGGGGGTGCTCCCGGCGGGGGTGCCCCCAGCGAGAGCGCCCCCGGGTGGACGGCCCCCAGCGAGGGGACGCCCAGCGAGAGTGCCCCCGGCGAGGGCCAGCCGAGCCTGCCGGGAGCCTCCCCCTCGTACGGTGTTCAGACCCATCCGGTCGTCCCGCCCAACGGCCCCTGAGCATCGCGCGCGCATACGCCGGCTGTCACAGCGGAAAGGGAACAGGGGCATCGCGCGCGCATGCGTCGGCTGTTAGCCTTCTGTGCCGTGTCCCAGAGTCGTGACTTCCTCTCCCAGCGCGCCCTCGGCGTGAAGCAGTCCGCGGTCCGTGATGTCTTCGACATCGCCATGGACCCCAATCTCGTCTCCCTCGCCGGCGGCAACCCGTGGCTTTCGGGCCTGCCCCTGGACGAGCTCGGCAAGACGGCCGGCGAGCTCGTCTCGCGGCACGGGACCGAGTCGCTCCAGTACGGTCCCGGCCAGGGCCTGGAGCCGATGCGCCAGGCGGCGTGCACCGTGATGGCCGGCGACGGCATCCCGGACGCCGATCCCGAGCTCGTCGTCATCACCCCCGGCTCCCAGGCCGCCATCGACACCGCCTGCCGCGCCTTCGCCAACCCGGGCGACGTCGTCGTGGTGGAGGACCCCACCTTCGTGGGCGCCCTGACCAGCTTCAACACGTGGGAGCTGGACGCCGTGGCCGCCGGCACGGACGAACACGGCCTCATCCCGGCCGAGCTCGACGCCACCCTCGAGCTGATGGAGGCCGAGGGCCGCCGCGTGGCCTTCCTCTACACCATCCCGTCCTTCGCCAACCCGTCCGGCGCCCTGCTGCCGGAGGACCGCCGCGACGAGATCGCCCGGATCTGCGCCAAGCACGGGGTGCTCATCGTGGAGGACAACCCGTACGGCCAGATCGCCTTCGACGGCCGGCCACTGGCCCCGATCGCCGCGAAGCACCGCGACCAGGTGGTCTACCTGGGCACCATGTCCAAGATCTTCTCCCCCGGTGTGCGCATCGGCTGGGCCCTCGTTCCCGCCGCCCTGAAGCGCGAGTTCTACCTGTCCGCGGAGTCCGCGTTCATCCACGCCTCCACCCACGGCCAGATGCTGTCCACCGCGTTCGTGGACCACTTCGACTGGCAGGGCCACGTCCGCGAGGTCTCCGGCCTCTACAAGGAGCGCGCCGAGGCGCTGTGGGACGCGGTGAAGGAGCACTGGGACCCCGCAGTGGAGTTCATCCGTCCGCAGGGCGGCTTCTTCCTCTGGGGCTCGCTGCCGGAGGGCGCGGACACCCTCGAGCTGATGACCGAGGGCATCAAGGCCGGCGCCGTCTTCGTGCCGGGTGCCGCGTTCACCCCGGTCGAGGGCACCCACTCCACCCTGCGCCTGGCGTTCTCCTTCGTGGAGGCCGAGAAGCTGGTGGAGGGCGTGAAGCGCCTGGCGCCCGTGGTCAACGAGGCGGTCGCGCGCACCCGCTGACCCCTTCGGCAGGCCCCTTCGGGCGGCCACCGGCCGACGGCCGCCTCCCTGCGTGGGGAGGCGGCCGTCGTCGTTATGCTGATGCCCGACGACGGCCCTCGCCTCCGGTGCCCGACCGCCCCTGCCGTGCCCCGCCGGCCGACCCCCTTCCGGCGACGGCGAACACCCCTTCCCCGGTACGGGCGGATCGTATATGATCCGAGCCATGACGCAGAGCACAGGCCAGAACACCGCCACGCCGACTGTCACGGAGCACGACTTCACCCGCCGCGAGAACCGCCCGGGCAAGGTCCTCGCGCTGCACCTGAACTATCCCTCGCGCATCGCCCAGCGCGGCCGCTCCCCCCAGTTCCCCGGCTACTTCATCAAGGCCGGCACCTCGATCGCCCGCTCGGGCGACACCATCGAGCGCCCCGCTGACACCGAGCTGCTCGCCTACGAGGGCGAGATCGCGCTGATCATCGGCACCCCGGCCCGCCGCGTCTCACCGGAGGACGGCTGGAGCCACGTCGCCGGCATCACCGCCGCCAACGACTGGGGCCTGTACGACCTGCGCCACGCGGACAAGGGCTCCAACGTGAAGAACAAGTCCGGCGACGGCTACACGCCGCTCGGCCCGGCCGTGATCTCCGCCGAGGGCCTGGACCCGAAGGCGCTGCGCGTGCGCACCTGGGTCAACGGCGAGATCGTCCAGGACGACACCACCGAGGACCTCCTCTTCCCGTTCGGCCAGCTCGTGGCCGACCTGTCCCAGCTGATGACCCTCGAGGAGGGCGACGTCATCCTCACCGGCACCCCGGCCGGCTCGTCCGTGGCCCAGCCGGGCGACGTCGTCGAGGTCGAGGTGGACGCTCCCACCGCCCCGGACGCCCCGACCACCGGCCGCCTGGTGACCGAGGTCGTGGCCTCCGACCGCCCGATGGCACCCTTCGGCCACGGCCCGAAGGTGGACGACACCCAGCGCGAGGAGGCCTGGGGGTCCCGCCAGGCCGCAGGGCTGCCGCCGGTGGACACGGAGGCCGCCGGCCCCGTGCCGTCCAGCACTGAGGACGCCGGCCCGGCAGCGCAGGCCGCGGCGCCGTCGTCGTCCGCGGTGGACGAGAACGGCCACTGGGTGCCGAACGCCCCGCAGCCGGACCGCTCCCTGCTGACCCCTCAGCTGCGCGCCACGATCAACGCCACCGCGGTCGCCACCATCACGGCCCAGCTGCAGAAGCGCGGCATCCAGAACGCGACCATCGACGGCCCGCGCCCGGTCCACCGAGGCCGGCGCGTCCTCGGCTACGCGAAGACCCTGCGCTACGTCCCCAAGCGCGAGGACCTGGCCAAGGAGTTCGGCGGCGGCTTCAACGCCCAGAAGCGGGCCATCGACTCGGTGCAGCCGGACGACGTGGTGGTCATGGAGGCCCGCGGCGAGCACGGCACCGGCACCCTCGGGGACGTCCTGGCCCTGCGCGCCCAGGTCAACGGCGCCAACGCGGTGATCACCGACGGCGGCGTGCGCGACTCCGCCGCCGTGGCCGAGGTCGGCATCCAGGTGTACGCCGGCGCGACGCACCCGGCCGTGCTGGGCCGTCGCCACATCCCGTGGGAGGTCGGCGGCACCATCGCCTGCGGCGGCACCACCGTGCAGCCCGGCGACATCATCATCGGCGACGACGACGGTGTGGTGGTCGTCCCGCCCGCGCTGCTCGAGGAGGTCGTCCACGACGCCTACGAGCAGGAGCTGCAGGACGCCTGGGTCTTCGAGCAGGTCAAGGACGGCCACCCGGTGGACGGCCTGTTCCCGCCGAACGCCCAGTGGAAGGCCGCGTTCGCCGAGTACCGCAAGACCCTGCCGGATGCCCCGGCTCCGGAGGGCGACGCCTGAGCATGGGCGGCACGGACATGCCCCGAGGCGAGGCCGCGCCGAGGCGAGGGTCGGACGGGACGGGACAGGCCGCCGTCGGGACTAGCGCCTCGAAGGCGGACCGCGCCTACCAGGCGATCCTCGAGGGGATCCGGGACCAGCGCCACGAGCCGGGCGACCGGCTGGTGCTGTCCCAGATCGCCGCGGAGCTTCAGATGTCCGTGGTGCCCGTGCGGGAGGCGATCCGCCGCCTGCAGTCCGAGAACCTGGTGGCCTACGAGCGGAACGTGGGCGCCACCGTGGTGGGCATCGACCCGGTGGAGTACCGCCACACCATGGAGACGCTGGCGCTGGTGGAGGGCTTCTCCACCGCCCAGTGCGCCCCGCACGTGACCGCCGAGGACATCGCGTCGGCCCGTGAGGTGAACGCGGCCATGCGCGCGATGACCGCCTCGGAGCAGGCGTGGGACCCGGTGGCGTACACCGAGCTCAACCGCCGTTTCCACTCGATCCTGTTCGAGCACCGCCAGAACGAGCACGTGCACGACCTGGTGCACCGCGGCTGGAACCGCCTGGCCGCGCTGCGCTCCTCCACGTTCGCGTACGTCCCCGGCCGGGCGGACGCCTCCGTGGACGAGCACGAGCAGCTGCTGCGCCTGATCGAGGAAGGGGCGCCCTTCGAGCAGATCGAGGCCGCGGCCCGCGCCCACCGTCTGAACACCCTGCACGCCTACCTGGAGCACAGCGCCGCGCAGTCCACGTGACCGCCCGGCGGCAGACGGCGCCGAGGCCGGCTCCAGGAGCCGAGAAGACCATCCGCCCCTTCCGACCCTTCCGACCCTTCCGACCCACCCGAAGCACCGAAGCACCCGAAGCACCGAAGCGAAGGAGACACCATGACCGAGAAGACCAGCATCGAGGCCCGCAAGCCCGAGGGCCTGCCGGACGTCCTGCGCCACTACATCGACGGCGAGTTCGTGGACTCGCTCGACGGCGACACCTTCGACGTGCTCGACCCGGTGACCAACGAGCCGTACCTGAAGGCCGCCTCCGGCAAGGCCGCGGACATCGACCGCGCCGTGGCCGCCGCGAAGAAGGCCTTCGAGTCCGGCGAGTGGTCCCAGGCCCTGCCGCGCCAGCGCTCGCGCGTGCTGCACCGGATCGCGGACATCATGGAGACCCGTGGCGAGCAGCTGGCCGCCATGGAGTGCTTCGACACCGGCCTGCCGATCAAGCAGGCGAAGGGCCAGGCCGCCCGCGCCGCCGAGAACTTCCGCTTCTTCGCGGACCTGATCGTGGCCCAGCACGACGACGCCTTCAAGGTGCCCGGCCGCCAGGCGAACTACGTCAACCGCAAGCCGATCGGCGTGGCCGGCCTGATCACCCCGTGGAACACCCCGTTCATGCTGGAGTCCTGGAAGCTGGCCCCGGCCATCGCCACCGGCAACTCCGTAGTGCTCAAGCCCGCCGAGTTCACCCCGCTCTCGGCCTCCCTGTGGGCGGGCATCTTCGAGGAGGCGGGCCTGCCGAAGGGCGTGTTCAACATGGTGAACGGCTTCGGCGAGGAGGGCTACGCCGGCGACCCGCTGGTCAAGCACCCGGACGTGCCGCTGATCTCCTTCACCGGCGAGTCCCGCACCGGCCAGATCATCTTCGCCAACGCCGCCCCGCACCTGAAGGGCCTGTCCATGGAGCTCGGCGGCAAGTCCCCGGCCGTGGTCTTCGAGGACGCGGACCTGGAGACCGCGATCGACGCGACCATCTTCGGCGTGTTCTCCCTGAACGGCGAGCGCTGCACCGCCGGCTCGCGCATCCTGGTCCAGCGCTCCATCTACGACGAGTTCGTGGAGCGCTACGCCGCCCAGGCGAAGAACGTGAAGGTCGGCCTGCCGAACGACGAGACCACCGAGGTCGGCGCGATCGTGCACCCGGAGCACTTCGAGAAGGTCATGTCCTACGTGGAGATCGGCAAGTCCGAGGCCCGCCTGGTGGCCGGCGGCGGACGCCCGGAGGGCTTCGACGAGGGCAACTTCGTGCAGCCGACCGTGTTCGTGGACGTGGCCCCGGACGCCCGGATCTTCCAGGAGGAGATCTTCGGCCCGGTGGTGGCCATCACCCCCTTCGACACGGAGGAGGAGGCCCTGCAGCTGGCCAACAACACCAAGTACGGCCTGGCCGCGTACATCTGGACCAACGACCTCAAGCGCGCCCACAACTTCGCGCAGAGCGTGGAGGCCGGCATGGTGTGGCTGAACTCCAACAACGTGCGGGACCTGCGCACCCCGTTCGGCGGCGTGAAGGCCTCCGGCCTCGGCCACGAGGGCGGCTACCGCTCGATCGACTTCTACACCGATCAGCAGGCCGTGCACATCAACCTCGGCGAGGTCCACAACCCGGTGTTCGGCAAGCAGGGCAAGTGACCGGCTGACCCGGGCCTCCTCGTTTCGGCGCCGAGCCAGAGGCTTCCCTTTGGCGCCGAGCCAGAGACGCCTCTTTGGCGTCGAGCCAGAGACTTCGGCTGCTTCAGGCCTGTCTGAAGTGACCAGTCCTTCTGGTTCGGCGAGGGGACGGCGAGGGGGCGGGAACCGCGGACACGGTGATCCCCCGACGACGGCACTCACCTCACGGAGGTGAGTGCCGTCGTCGTCATCCCGCCCCGCAGCGCTTTCGTTCGGGAAAGAGTCGAGTCCCGGCGCGCTTTCGTTCGGGAAAGGGTCGAGTCCCGGCCTTGTCCTTCCGCGGCCACGCTGGGGATGATGGGGCACATGCACAACCACCCACCCGGCCGGGTGCGCTTCACGTACCTCCATGGCGCCGAGAACTTCATCGATCTGCCGGACACGGTCGATGACGCCCCGACCCCCGCGGCGCTGATGTCCGCCGACGTCCCCGCCGAGCTGCAGGCGAGGATCGAGGCCTGGGACGACCACATGGGGGATGCGTTCGACTACACGCATGGCGGCGAAGGACGGCCACCGGAGTCCTGGCCGAGCACCCTGCGCGATTCGCTGACCCGGGAGTACGACGCCCTGCTTGCCGACCTGCACGCTGCGGGGCTGCCGGCGGTGCGCGACGCGTGGTGGGCACCCGACTCCACGTGACTGCGTCCCCTGCCTCCACGTGACCCCTGCCCCTGCCCTTGCCCTCCATGGCCTCGCCCCGCAGGATGGGCCCAGACAGGACCGACGGGGAGGGGATCATGGCTGTTCCGACGCGCAATCCGGAGTTCGCCCCACCGGGAAAGTTCTCCTGGGTGCGGGCGGCGGCGAAGAGCACGCTGCTGTGGGCGCTGAACTACGGGGCCGTGGCGGTCGTGATGCTGCTGTGCGGCCTCAGCGCCGTCACCAACCGCAGCGGCAGCCCCGTCGAGCCGGCCTACGCCCTCTACGCGTGGACGATGATGCAGGGCTTCTACCCGCTCTACCACCGGGCCACCGGCGCCTCGGACGACTACATCCCGCAGAGCCCCCGCTTCCTTCGCCTGCTCCTGCTGACCCAGACGATCGGGCTCGTCTCCCTGGCGCTGGTGGTGGGGCCGCTCTCCCGGATCGGAGCGGAGCTGCACGAGCCCGGGTCGACGGTCGCCCTGCTGGACACGGACCCGACCGCGTGGAGCGTGTTCATGCTCCACGCCCTCGGCATGCTCGGCTGGCCCACCGCCAGCGCCCTGTTCATGCTCCGCATGACCGCTCAGCCCGGCAGGCTCCTGCCAGGGCTGCTGGTGGGGGTGCCGCTGTTCCTTGTCACGTTCCTGGGCGGGCTGATCGGCGGGTGGTTCCTCCTGGGCACCGCAGACGTCCCGCAGGGCACCGTGCTTGTGATCTGCGGACTGTTCGGCGGCACCGGACTGCCGGTCATGGCCGGGACGATGCTGTGGTTCCGTGCCTCCACCGCGCGCGAACCGTTGGGCCCACCGCCGGCGAAGGCCGGGATGTTCACCGGTGCCGTGCAGCCGCCCTCCTCCCGTCCTCCCCGGAGTTGAGGGCGAAGATCCCCGGAATCCGGTCGCGTTGGCGGGGAACTGTGCCCACCTCGCCCTCGGCAGCCCCTCTCCCCTCACCCCTTCCTCCGCGGCGCAGGATCATATACGATCTTGGTCAGAAGGAACGTGCCCCAGCGCACACCCTCCGCACCGACGTCGCCGTCGGCACCACACCCCAGAGTCAGGAGTGAGCATGAGCAACCTCGAGGGCCGCACCAAGACCTCGTCCGGCTTCTACGTGGGCCAGGAGGGCCCGGTGAAGACCGAGAATCCGATTCCCACCCCGACGTCCCCGGCTCCGGACGTGCTGCGCTGCGCCTACATGGAGCTCGTGGTGACCGACCTGGCCGCCTCCCGCCAGTTCTACGTAGACGTCCTGGACCTGGTGGTGACCGAGGAGGACGAGAACACCGTCTACCTGCGCTCCATGGAGGAGTTCATCCACCACAACCTGGTGCTCCGCAAGGGCGAGACGGCCGCCGTGGCCGCGTTCTCCTACCGCGTGCGCACCCCCGAGGACCTGGACAAGGCCGTCGCCTTCTACGAGGAGCTCGGCTGCCGCGTGGAGCGCAGGAAGGACGGCTTCGTGAAGGGCGTCGGCGACTCCGTGCGCGTCGAGGACCCGCTGGGCTTCCCGTACGAGTTCTTCCACGAGGTGGAGCACGTGGAGCGCCTGGCCTGGCGCTACGACCTCTACTCCCCCGGAGCCCTGGTCCGCCTGGACCACTTCAACCAGGTCACCCCGGACGTGCCCCGCGCCGCCCGCTACATGCAGGACCTGGGCTTCCGCGTCACCGAGGACATCCAGGACGACAAGGGCACCGTCTACGCCGCCTGGATGCGCCGCAAGCCCACCGTGCACGACACCGCCATGACCGGCGGCGACGGCCCGCGCATGCACCACGTCGCCTTCGCCACCCACGAGAAGCACAACATCCTCGCCATCTGCGACAAGCTCGGCTCGCTGCGCATGTCCGACGCGATCGAGCGCGGCCCGGGCCGCCACGGCGTGTCCAACGCGTTCTACCTCTACCTGCGCGACCCGGACGGACACCGCGTGGAGATCTACACCCAGGACTACTACACCGGCGACCCGGACAACCCGGTCGTCACCTGGGACGTGCACGACAACCAGCGCCGCGACTGGTGGGGCACCCCGGTGGTGCCGTCCTGGTACACCGACGCCTCGCTCGTGCTGGACCTGGACGGCAACGTCAAGGAGGTCGTGGCCCGCACCGACGACTCCGAGATGGCCGTGACCATCGGCGCCGACGGCTTCTCCTACACCCGCGCCGAGGACGAGAAGGAGATGCCGGACTGGAAGAAGGGCGAGTACAAGCTCGGCAACCAGCTCTGACCCTCCCTTCGCGGCTCCGGCCGCTGAGCTGAACAACGACGGCGGTCGCCCACCTCAGGCGGCCGCCGTCGCCGTCTGTCCGTGCCTGCCTCCCGGCGCCCCGCCCCTGCGCCGAACCAGAAGAAACGCACACTTCACCGCCCCACGAACCAGCCGAACCCTCTGGCTCGGCGAACCAGAAGAAACGCACACTTCGCCACCCCGCGAACCAGCCGAACCCTCTGGCTCGGCGAACCACAAACCCTCTGGTTCGGCGCGGGGGCCTGAACTCACGTCACCGGTACGATCGGGAGGTCATGCTCCTTGGCGAAGGCCACCCAGTGCTCTGCCGGCTGCTCGGCGAACACCGCGGCCAGCTCCTCAGCGCTCGTACCCAGCAGCGCCTCCATACGCTCGCGGAAGTGCGGCTCGAGCGCGGCCAGGGCCACGTACCCGTCGGCGCAGCGGTAGATCCCGTACTCGGGCAGGGTCCCGCCGAGGATCGCCTCGGCGTGCGTCAGGTCGGTGGTGACGGCGGCGTCCCGCACGGCCTGTTCGAGGGAGACCTTCACGCGGACGGCGCCGCCGTGCCCGCCGGCCACGTTGGCCCTCCGCTGCAGCAGTGCGGCCAGCGCCTGGCCGGCGGCCCGCTCGCCGCCCATGACGTCCGCCAGCAGCACGGCCGGCAGCCGCGGCGCCTCCGGACCGCCCGCCGCGATCGTCCCGTTCGCGGCCTGGTAGGTCAGGTCATGTCCCGGATCCTCCGGGTCCTCCTCCGAGCCGACGACCTCCACCCAGGCCAGTGACATGCGGTCCGCAAGCTCGGGCAGGCCGAGCCGCTCGGCCGCCGAGGGGCGCATGGAGGTCACGAGGATCTCGGCCTGGTCGGCCAGTTTCGCCAGCTGTGCCCGCCCCGTCTTGTTCTTCAGGTTGACCTCGACGATCTCCATTTCTGCAGAGAAGCGCTCGTAGATCAGCGTGGACATGCGGGACATCATGTCCCCGCCCGGGCTCTCCACCTTGATCACGTGTGCGCCCCACTGCCGCAGCCGCCAGGCCGCCCACGGGCCGGGCAGGTTCGGGGCCAGGGACAGGACGGTGACGCCCTCCAGCGGGCGCAGCGGCGCCGGGGCCGCCGCCCGCTCCTTCGCGGCGCCTTCCTCGGTCGCGGTCGTCTCGGCAGCGGTCACGGCGGGCCTCCTGGGGGCTCGGGCGACGGCCTGTTCCACCGGAGCTGCGAAGGGCCCGGCGAGGCGGCCGTCGTCGTGGGTCTTGCCCACAGCATGCCAGCGGATGTGAAGCACGTCACGAACGTGACGCCGGTGAACATATACGATTCTGTCCAGAGCCCCTGTACCCTCGCCGACGCAAGGAGCGCCATGCTGAACCACGAGACGCACGTGAAGATCGCCGACGAGCTGCACCAGGCCGGCATCGACCGCACACCGGTCCCCCTGCTGACCGCCCGCTACCCGGAGATGGAGATCGAGGACTCCTACGCCGTCCAGCGCATCTGGGCCGAGCGCCAGGTTCAGGCCGGCCGCCGCAAGGTGGGCCACAAGATCGGCCTGACCTCCAAGGCCATGCAGGACGCCACAGGCATCGACGAGCCGGACTACGGCGTGATCTTCGACGACCAGGTCTTCGAGTCCGGCCACGTCTACGAGTGGAAGAAGTACACCCACCCGCGCATCGAGATGGAACTGGCCTTCGTGCTCAAGGATGAGCTGCGCGGCCCGGGCCTGAACCTGATCGACGTGCTGCGCGCCACCGAGTACGTGGTCCCGGCGCTGGAGGTGCTGGACTCGCGCATCGAGATGGCCGGCCGCACCATCACGGACACCATCTCGGACAACGCCGCCCTGGGCTCCATGGTGCTCGGCGGCCGCCCGGTGACGGTGGACGAGGTGGACCTGCGCTGGGTCGCCGGCGTCCTGTCCCGCAACCAGGAGATCATCGAGACCGGCGTGGCCGCGGGCGTGCTGAACCACCCGGCCAACGGCGTGCACTGGCTCGCCAACCGCATCGCCGGGCACGGCGACGCACTCGAGGCCGGCGAGATCGTCCTGGCGGGCTCCTTCACGCGCCCGATGTGGGTCTACGAGGGCGACACCGTGTACGCCGACTACGGCCCGCTGGGCACCATCACCTGCCGCTTCGCCTGAGCCCCGCGCTTCCCGACGACGGCCCCTCGCCTCGGGCACGGCCCGTCGCCCCGGGAACGGCCCGCCTCCTCCCGCCCCACCGCACGCTGACACCCCAGGAGCCTGTGAGATGCCCGTGATCGACAACGCCCAGCCCCTGTTCCGCGACCTGTTCACCGCCGAGGCCGTGGCCGCGCGCGGAGGCCGCCCGGCCGCCGGCATGTTCCTGTGCTCCGGCGACGCCACCACCGCGGAGATCTGCGCCGGCGCCGGGATGGACTACCTGCTGATCGACGCCGAGCACGCCCCGCTGACGCTGGCGGACATCCTCGCCCAGCTGCGCACGATCGCTGGCTACCGCGTGCCCACCATGGTGCGTGTGCCCGCCCTGGACCCGGTGGCGATCAAGCAGTTCCTGGACCTGGGCGCGCAGACGCTGATCGTGCCGATGGTGGACGACGCCGAGATGGCCGCCGCCGCCGTGGCCGCGGCCCGCTACCCGGGCGCTGCCGGCGAGCGCCCCGGCCTCCGCGGCGTGGGCTCCGCCCTGGCCCGTTCGGGCCGCTGGAACCGGATCGGCGGCTACCTCAAGGACGGGGACTGCCATGTGGGCGTCATGGTCCAGATCGAGACCGCCAAGGGCGTGGAGAACGCCGCCGAGATCGCCGCGACGGACGGTGTGGACGGCGTCTTCATCGGCCCCTCGGACCTCTCGGCCTCCATGGGCCTGCTGGGCCAGCAGTCCCACCCGGACGTCGTGGCCGCCGTAGAGCAGACCATCGGGGCGGTGAAGGCCGCCGGCAAGATCGTGGGCGTCAACGCCTTCGTGAAGGCCCAGGCGGAGGCCTACGCGGCCGCCGGCGCCGACTACGTGAACGTGGGCGCGGACGTGGCGATCCTGGCCCGCGGCGCCGAGGCGCTCGCGGACACCTGGTGCCCGGCCGTCGAGGGCGGGACCGGCGACGGCGGGGCCGGCGAGGGTGGCGCGGACGGCGAGCGCGCCTCCTACTGAGCCGGCGGCCCGCGCCTCGTACTGAGCCGGAGCTGCCGAGCCGCAGAGCACTGACGGCGAGCGCGGCACCGTCTGCCGTGGCCTCGCCCAGGACGGCCAGAGCCCGGGAGGCTGGGCCCCTGTCCGCAGGACCCGGCACCTGCCGTCCGGGGCGGCCCGCTCCGTACGCTGGGACGATGGACTCCACTTCCCGCCCCGCCTCCGGCTCCACCCCTCCCGATGACGGCCTCCCCTCCTGCGCCCCGCACCTCGCCTCGGTGTTCGCCGACGCCTTCCCGGAGCTCGCCGTGCCCTGGCAGGCGGCGGAGCCGATCTGCCCGAGCGTCGTGGTCGTGGACGAGGAGCTGGCCGCCGAGCTCGGCCTGGACCCGGCGTGGCTGCGCAGTCAGGAGGGGCTGCGTCTGCTGACCGGCGAGCGCCCGGCGCTCGGCCCGGGCCAGGACCCCGCCGCCGCCCGGCCGGTGGCCCAGGCGTATGCGGGACACCAGTTCGGGCACTACTCCCCCGTGCTCGGCGACGGCCGCGCCCTGCTGCTCGGCGAGATCCCCGCCACCCCCAGCA
>NZ_BCSN01000013.1 GCF_001570885.1 Micrococcus lylae NBRC 15355
CTCGTGGCGCTGGCACTGCTGGCCCAGTTCGCCCCGGAGCACTTGGACGCCGAGCGCCTGCCGGACGTGCTGCGCCGGGTGGCCCCGCCGGTCCTCGGCCGGGGCGAGCCCGTGGGCGCTGTGCAGCTGGCCACGCCGGTCCTGGACCTGCTCGACTGAGGCGGGCGGCCGGCGTCGGCAATCCCGTCCCGACGACGGCCTCTCGCCTTCCCCTGCCCGTCCGACTCGTCAGGAGCCCGCCATGAGCACCGGCTCGGTCCCCCGCCGCCGCATCCCCGTCCCCGAGGGGCATGCCGCCCTGCTCACCTGGGCGCGCACCGCCGCCGAGGATCCGGAGGCGGCCGCAGCCCTGCCGCGCTCCACCCGTGCCATGGCCGTGCGCTTCTCCCTCGAGGAGTTGGCCACCCGCGTGCCGGGCAACTCGGTGGAGGTGCGCGTGCCGCCCTTCGGGGTCTGCCAGTGCGTCCCCGGCCCCCGGCACACCCGCGGCACCCCACCGAATGTGCTGGAGACGGACGCCTCCACCTGGCTCGCCCTGGCCACCGGGCTGACGGACTGGGAGCAGGCGCGGGCCGCCGGGAAGGTGTCCGTCTCCGGCGTGCGGGCGGACGTCTCGGCCCACCTGCCGCTGGTACGGCCGTGAGCCGGAGCCTGCGTCTGCCCTCCGCTCCAGCGAACACTCGACCCCGTCCAGCCGAGACGCAATCGTGACCCGCAGGCCGTTGACCGCCTCCGCGGCGACACCTGATCATTCACCTATGGGTCTCACGTACCCGTCAGGCTGGGGGGGCCTGCGAGCACCAGCACCCCCGCTGGCGCGTCCTCGTAGGACGCCTCCGCAGAAAGCGCACCCATGAAGCGAGTGAGTTCCGCCGTCGCCGCCGGGTCCACGGCTGTCGTCCTGGCGGTCACTCTGTCGGGGTGCGGCGTGGGCACCGGTCAACCCGACCCGACCGCGACAGCACGACTCGACCGGGACAGCGGCCAGATCATCCTGCCGCTCGACGAGTACCTGAGCAGCGAGTCCACGGAAACCACCATGACACGTGCCCGTCTGGCGATCCTGCGGTCCTGCCTCGAGCCCAAGGGCCACAACGGCGTGAAGCCACCTTCCAGAGACGACCGCACAGAACTGGAGGACAGGCGCTACGGGCTGTGGCTTCCGGAGCGGGCCCGCACCCACGGCTTCGGTCTGCCCGGCACGCCGTCCCCCGCCGTGGAGATGCCGACCCCGCCCGGAGGCTGGAGCGATGAAGACGATCCGGCATTCAACGCCGCCTACGACGAGTGCGTCCCCGAGGTCATGGACCAGATGGAGGCCGTCTCCTCTCCGATGACGACAATGGGCAGCAGCTCGGCGGTTCCGCTCATGCTCCAGGCTTCTGTCAAGGCGAAGGAGTCCCCGGAGTGGGCAACGGCCCGAGACGACTGGTCGCGTTGCCTCACCGACGCGGGCCTCACCCCGGTCGGCGAGGACGACGGTTGGACCAGCCGGGAGGCCCTGGCCCTTCCTGCGCCGGAGTCCCCCAAGGGACGCACCGACACCGCCAAGCGCGAGGAGATCCGCATCGCCGTCATCGAGGCCGAATGCAATGAACAGACCAACCTCACCCAACGTCTCGGCGACATCGAGGCCGGCTACCAGGCTGCGCTGATCAAGGGCAATGAGGCCGCCCTCGCAGAGGAGAAACGCATCACCGCGGAACGCCTCGACGCTGCCCGGGCCTACCTCGCAGAGCATCAGTGAACGCAGCGTCCGCGGGCCACGCCCGCGGACGCTGGCGCTGGGGGGTGGCCGCGGGCATCGTCAGCGCCCTGTACCCGGCGTGGGTGGCCAGCCGTCAGCGCCCGGCCGACGCCCTGCGCAGCTGAGCCCCACCGCCCCTCCTCCCGGTCCCGACGGCGGCCGCTCACGTCGGCCTGGCGGCCGCCCGATCCTCGTTAGACTTGCCTGCATGACCTCCACTGACGGCCACACCCCCGCCCGGTCGACCTATGCCATGCGGCGCGCCCCGCGCCTGGGCGTCTTCCTGGCCCTCGGTGTGCTGGTGGGTGCGATCGTCGGCGGCGTGGTGGCTGCCGTCGTGCACAGCGGGGACACCCCGCCGACCGACCCGTTCACCGGGGTGCCGCTGGAGTTCGGCTCCACCATGGGCATCGGCGTGATCGTGTTCGGTCTGGTCGGAGCACTGCTCGCATCCCTCGTCTGGCTCCTGATGGACCGCCGTTCCCGCAAGACGACCGCCACGTACGTGCTCGAGTCCACCGACGACCCCGCTGCCGCCGACGTGCGCCTGCACCGCGGAGAGGTCCAGGAGTACAACGAGCGGTGGGGCATCTCCTCCGCCACCGCCGACACCGAGTCCACCGCCCCCGAGGACGGCCTGCAGGCCGCGGCCCCGGACACCCGAAAGGACACCGTGCAGTGAGCATGACCTCCCTGCCCATCCCCCGTCCCCGCCGCGGAGACGGCCTGCTGACCGCCGCCCTCGACCCCCAGGACCAAGGCCCCCAGGACCACTGCGGCGTCTTCGGCGTGTGGGCTCCGGGCGAAGAGGTGGCCAAGCTGGCCTACTACGGCCTGTACGCGTTGCAGCACCGGGGCCAGGAGTCCGCGGGCATCGCGGTCTCCAACGGCCAGCGCCTGGCCGTCTACAAGGACATCGGCCTGGTCTCCCAGGTGTTCGACGAGTCCACCCTGAACTCCCTGACCGGCCACATGGCCGTGGGTCACTGCCGCTACTCCACCACCGGCGCCAACAAGTGGGCCAACGCGCAGCCCACCCTCGGCTCCACCGCGGATGGCGCCACGGTGGCCCTGGCCCACAACGGCAACCTCGTGAACTCCGCCGAGCTCTACCGCCGCGTGCAGCAGATGCCCGAACGCCTGCGCTCCGGCGAGCTGAAGCAGGGCAACACCACGGACACCGCCCTGGTGACCTCCCTGCTGCACGGCGAGGAGGGCCGCAGCGTCGAGGACACCGCCCTGGACCTGCTGCCCACCATCCGCGGCGCCTTCTGCTTCGTGTTCATGGACGAGCACACCCTCTACGCCGCCCGCGATCCGCAGGGGGTGCGCCCGCTCGTGCTCGGCCGTCTGCAGCGCGGCTGGGTGGTCGCCTCCGAGCAGTCCGCACTGGCGACCGTGGGCGCCTCCTTCATCCGCGAGGTCGAGCCCGGCGAGTTCATCGCCATCGACGAGGACGGCGTCCGCTCCCGCCGCTTCGCCGAGGCCCGGCCGGCCGGCTGCGTGTTCGAATACGTCTACCTCGCCCGCCCGGACGCCGCCATCAACGGCCGGTCCGTCTACGAGTCCCGTGTGGAGATGGGCCGCCAGCTCGCCAAGGAGCAGCCGGTGGAGGCGGACATCGTCATCCCCGTCCCCGAGTCCGGCACGCCCGCGGCCGTCGGCTACGCCGAAGGCTCCGGCATCCCCTTCGGCCAGGGCTTCGTGAAGAACGCCTACGTGGGCCGCACCTTCATCCAGCCCTCGGACACCCTCCGCCAGCTGGGCCTGCGCCTGAAGCTCAACGTGCAGCAGCACGTGGTGGCCGGCAAGCGCGTGGTCGTGGTGGACGACTCGATCGTCCGCGGCAACACCCAGCGCGCCATCGTCCGCATGCTCAAGGAGGCCGGCGCCGCCGAGGTGCATGTGAAGATCTCCTCCCCGCCCGTGAAGTGGCCGTGCTTCTACGGCATCGACTTCGCCACCCGCGCCGAGCTCATCGCCAACGGTGCCGTGGAGGAGGAGATCGCCGCCTCCATCGGTGCGGACTCGCTGGCCTACATCAGCGAGGACGGCATGATCGCCGCCACCGGGCAGCAGCGTGAGCGACTCTGCACCGCGTGCTTCACCGGGCAGTACCCCATCGAGCTTCCGGACGAGTCCGAGCGCGGCAAGTCCCTGTTGGAGGGCGGGAGCACGACCCCGGCGAGCGAGCCGACCGACGCGAGTGCCGTCGTCGGGAAGACCGGGTGCGAGCCCGGGCCGGACGCCGAGATGGAAGCCATGACCACCGAGACGGACAGGACCGCGCTGTGACCGAGCAGAACACCCCGCACACCGACGCCCCCATCACCTACGCCACCGCCGGCGTGGACGTGGAGGCCGGGGACCGCGCCGTGGAGCTGATGAAGGACGCCGTGAAGGCCACCCACACCCCCGAGGTCCTCGGCGGCATCGGCGGGTTCGCCGGCATGTGGGACGCTTCCGCGCTGCTGCAGTACCGCAAGCCGCTGCTGACCACCTCCACGGACGGCGTGGGCACCAAGGTGGCGATCGCGCAGACCCTGGACAAGCACGACACCATCGGCCAGGACCTGGTCGGCATGGTCGTGGACGACATCGTGGTGGTCGGCGCCAAGCCCCTGTTCATGACCGACTACATCGCCTGCGGCAAGGTGGTCCCGGAGCGCATCGCGGACATCGTGCGCGGTGTGGCCGAGGGCTGCCGCATGGCCGGCACCGCCCTGATCGGCGGAGAGACCGCCGAGCACCCGGGCCTGCTGGGCGTGGACGAGTACGACGTGGCCGGGGCGGCGACGGGGGTGGTCGAGGCGGACATGGTCCTCGGCGCCGAACGCGTGCGGCCCGGGGACGTGGTGATCGGCATGTCCTCCTCCGGCATCCACTCCAACGGCTACTCCCTGGTCCGCCGCGTGGTGAACGCCGCCGGCTGGAACCTGGACCGCCACGTGGACGAGCTCGGCCGCACCCTCGGCGAGGAGCTGCTCGAGCCCACCCGCATCTACACCGGCGCCTGCCTGGAGCTGGTGGAGTCCCTGAACGGGAAGGCCGGCGGCGAGGACCTGCCGGTCCGCGGCTTCTCCCACGTGACCGGCGGCGGCCTGGCCGCGAACCTGGCCCGTGTGCTGCCGCAGGGCCTGATGGCCACCGTGGACCGCGACACCTGGTCCCTGCCCGCGATCTTCCGGCTGGTCGGGGACCTGGGCCGCGTGCCGCAGGCCGACCTGGAGCGCACCCTGAACCTCGGCGTCGGCATGGTGGCCGTGGTGGCCCCGGAGGCCGCGGAGACGGCGATCACCCAGCTCTCCGGTGCCGGCATGGACGCCTGGGCCATGGGCAGCGTCGGCGAGGTCACCGACGCCGCCGCCGGCGCCGGCGAGGACTTCGTCCAGGGCGCCAAGGGCGTGGACGGCGGGGCGGTGCTGCTGACCGGCGACTACGCCGACTGAGTCCCCGGATCACTTTCGTTCGGGAAACCGTCGAGTCCCGGGGCACTTTCGTTCGGGAAACCGTCGAGTCCCGGGACGCTTTCGTTCGGGAAACGGTCGGGTCCCGGGACTCGTCGTGTCTGCGGCCGGAGCTGGGCCCGGCCGCGGGCCCGGGCACGTGGGGCCCGGGCGCATGGACCCGGGCACGTGGGGCCCGGGCACGTGGGGCGGCCCCAGGCCGCCGACAGGCCGCCGTCCGCCCCCTGGAGGAGCCTCACTCCACGGCGAACTCACGCCCGCGCAAGCCGTCCCGATGCGCCCTGATCTCGGCGACGACCCGCTGGTAGTCGTCCCGGCCGTCGTCGAGACCCGCCCAGATCTGAGCCCAGCCCGCACGGGCCCACCCCTCATTGCGCCACTGGTCCCGCTGCCGCTGGGCGGGGTCATCATGGTGGCCGCCGTCGTAGTGCAGCACCAGCCGCCAGCGCCGGTATCCCATGTCCGCGTCCGGGCTGACAGGCAGGCGCGGATCCAGGACCAGCTGCAACTCCGGCTCCGGCAGACCTGCGTGGACGATCGCCAGCCGCATCTGCGTCTCCGGCGGCGAATCCGCACCGACGCGGATCAGCTCCAGTGCCTCACGCGCCGCCCGCACACCCTTGAACCGTCCCGCCCGACGAAGGGCGTCCCGCAGCCGCGCCACCGTGGTCCGCGGCTCCGTCCTCCCCCCGGGCGACCACGGCCGCCTCACCGCCGCGTCCCCTGCCACCACCAGAGGATCGACCATCCCGGTCGGCAACAGCGACGCCAAGTCCGCCCACGTCCGCTCCAGGGACGTCACGGGGACGCCGTGGACCAGCACGACGTCCTCGGGCGGCACCGTGCGTGCGTGGGAGACGACCCCGCGCCGCACCGCCGCACCCTTCCGATGGGGTCGGGACACGTGGAGCCGCCCGTCGTCCCGCAACCACGGCGGCACCGGCAGCCCGTGGAGTCGGAGTGCGCTCAGGTGCGAGGCCACCGCCCGCGCCCGCTTCACGACGACGGCCGCCTCCTCCGGCGGGTAGGGCACCGGCGGCTCTGGGTAGCCCAGGGCGGACCATGCGGTGACGGGATCATGACGGCTCCGGTGGGCGCCGTGGGTGACGCTGCGCAGGTCTGATCGGCGCAGGCGCTGGTCGGAGAGGCCGTGGTCGCGCAGGTCCTGGGGAGTCAGAATGCGCCCCTGCAGCAGCGGCGGCAGCGGAGCGGGGTTCGGTCCGGGGCGGAGCAGCGAGTCCATGCATCGAGCCTGGGGTGTCCGCGGTGTTCACGGGGCGGATCCTCGTGAATGTGGGGGAAGGGACAGGCTGTGAAGGAGAGGACGGCAGCGGTCGGAGACCTCGGACGGAGAGGGCGGACCGAGGACGCTGAGCGCGAGAAGAGACGGGATCGAGAGCCGGCCTGACTCGACCGTTTCCCGAACGAAAGCGTCCCGGGACCCGACGGTTTCCCGAACGAAAGCGTCAGGGGGTCAGAGGCGTTCGTCCAGCCACGTCAGCGCCTCGGCCACGGGAGCGCGCCAGCGCCACTGCGCCTTGGGGTCGGCGCGGGTGGGGCCGAGGTTCACCAGCCCCACGGGCAGACCGCGGCGCTCGGCCATCAGCACGAACTTGAAGCCGCTCATCACCGCCAGAGAGGAGCCGACCGCCAACACGGAGCCGGCGTCCTCGAGCAGCGCCTCTGCCGCTTCGCGGCGCTCACGCGGGATGTTCTCGCCGAAGTAGACGACGTCCGGCTTCAACTTGTCCGAGCCGCAGGACAGGCAGCCGACCATGCGGAACCGCTCCACCCAGTGGTCGTCCAGGGTGACGTCGCCGTCCGGGTTCACGGCGTCAGGGTCGATGGCCACGGCCTCGAGGTAGCCGGGGTTGGCGGCCTCGAGCCGTGCATCCATGGCGCGGCGGTCCTCCAGGGCGCCGCAGCGCAGGCACACCACGCGCGCCAGGTCTCCGTGCAGCGTGATCAGCCGCTCCGGCGGCAGGCCGACCTCGGCCCCGGCGGCGGCATGGAGCCCATCCACGTTCTGGGTGACGATCCCGGCGGTGAGCCCGCGGGCAGTCCACTCCCCCAGGATCCGATGCGCCGGGTTCGGCTTCGCGCCGTCCATCTCGCGCCACCCCACATAGGAACGCGCCCAGTAGCGGTGACGGGCCACAGGATCGCCGGAGAACTCCTGGAAGGTCATCGGCCGATGCCGGCGCAGGGAGCCTGCAGGACCGCGGTAGTCCGGGATGCCGGAGTCCGTGGAGACGCCGGCACCGGTGATGATCAGCGGCCGGCGCTCCCGCAGCAACGCCAGAAGACCCCGGGAGGCTTCCCCAGGGTCTTGCAGCGGTGCGGTCTCATCGACCACGCGGGCGATCGAGCGCAGTGCGGCCCGGTGCCCGTCGAGTCCGGGATGCGCGGAGGACATCAGCGAGCGTCGTCGCCGTCCTCGTCATCCTCGTCGTCGTACAGGTCCGCGTACGGATCCTCGTACTCCATCTCATCCGTGTCAGCGTGATGACGCTTGCCGGTAAGCTCTCGCTCCAGTGCGGAGAGGTCTGTCCCAGGCGAGAAGTACTTCATCTCTCGCGCCTGCTTCGTGGCCTTTGCCTTCTGACGGCCGCGCCCCATGAGCGTGACCCCCTTCGCATCTCTCTGCCCTCGGGACTGATGGCACAACAGGGGCCCGCCGAGGTTCTCACTGGTCAAAATGGTTCGTGCGGACCAGGGTACCAGGAACAGCCCTGGCCTGCGGCCTGTCAGCCACGGGCGGACGGGCCGGACCGCCCGCCACGACGGGATGTCGAACATCGTCCGACCGTCCGCCGCCTCCCGCCGCCTTCCACTCTCCGCGCCCGGCTCCGCGCCCCGCCTTCCACGCCCCGGCTCCGCGCCCGGGCGCCGCCTCCCGCCCTCACGCCCCGGCTCCGCGCACCGAGCGTGAGGCACCCGTCCGGCGGGCCCTCCCGACCCGGACGGCGAGCGGACCCGCATCTTCCCTCGGAAGATGCGGGGCCGTCGTCGTGGTCCAGTGGCGCCGAGCCAGAGATTTCGGCCCTTTCAGATCACCCTGAAGGGGCCGAAATCTCTGGCTCGGCGCAGCGTCGGCTGCCGCACTTCAGATCCAGCCCTCCTCCCAGGCGCGCTGCGAGGCCTCCTGGCGGGTGCGGACGCCGAGCTTGGCCATGGCGTTGGAGAGGTGGTTGCGCACCGTCCCGGGAGCCAGGTGCAACGCCTGTGCGATCTCCTCCACCCGGTGGGCGGTCCGGCCGACGCGCAGCACGTCCAGCTCCCGCTCGGTCAGGGGCGACTGCTCACCGGTCAGGGCCGACGCTGCGATCTCCGGATCCACGTAGCGCCTTCCGGAGGCCACCTGCCGCAGCACGTCCGCGAGCTCCTCGGCGGGCGTGGACTTCGGCACGAACCCGGAGACCTTCTCCGCCAGCGCTCGGCGCAGAACACCGGGGCGGGCGTGCCGGGTGAAGATCACGACCTTCGTGGGGACAGACCGCAGGATCTGCTGGGCCGCCTCCACACCGTCCAGGCCGGGCATCTCCAGGTCCAGCAGGCAGACGTCTGGACGGTGCTCCTGCGCAGCGGCCACGGCCGCGGTGCCGTCGGAGACGCCCGGGAGCACCTCCACGTCCTCCTCCAGGGCCAGCAGCGCCTCGACGGCACCGCGGATGAGCACCTCGTCGTCGGCGACGAGCACACGGATCGGAGCGGTCGGGCCGGTCATGCGGTCTCCTCTTCGGCAGAGCGGGGAACGGTGAGTGTGAGGGTGAACATCTCACCCTCGTGGACGGCGGACAGGGTGCCGCCGGCGGCCTCGGCACGCTCGGCCAGGCCCGCCAGCCCGGTGCCCCACCCGCGGCGTCCGTCGGCCGCGGCGGACGACGACGGCCGCTCACCCGGCCGGGGCGACGTCGCCGGATCGACGGGGTCGGCGGCCCCGACGGCAGGAGCGCCGTCGTTGGTCACGACCAGGCGGAGGCGGAAGGCGTCCGTGGGGACGGCCGTGAGCTCGAGGCGGGCGTGCTCGGCGTGGGCGTGACGCAGGATGTTCGTGGTGGCTTCACGGGCGGCCAGGCCGACCAGGCGCCCGGCGGCCGGACCGAGCGGCCCGAGGGACGGGTCCACGTGGACGTCGGCGTGGGTGCCGGCGGCGGTGAGCACGTCCCGGGCGTTGGCGAGCTCGCGTTCGGCGGAGACCTCGCGCAGGTCACGGACGAGGGCACGGGTCTCGGCCAGGGCTTCACGGGCCTGTTCGCGGACCTCGTGCAGCTGGGCGCCCGCGTCCTCCGTGCGCCCCTTGGCCAGCAGCCGCTCGGCGAGCTCGGCCTTGAGGGCGATGACCTGCAGGTGGTGGCCCTGCACGTCGTGGAGGTCGGAGGCGAAGCGCAGCCGCTCCCGGGTGACGGCGAGGTCCGCTGCCTGCAGGCGGGCATGCTCGAGGCGCTGCATGACGCGCCAGAACCAGACCGCGGGAACGATCATCACGCCGGTGAACACAGCCCAGAGCAGGAAGCCGCCGGCCGTGTCGATCGGTCCCGCGGGGTCCTGGAGGACCGCCGCAGCGCCGAGGATGAGGGACACCGTCAGTCCGGCGGCGGCGACAGGGCGACGCCGGCGCGGGTGCACCAGCAGGGACAGCAGCAGGCAGGACAGCCACAGAGGCAGCGCCCACCACGTGCCCAATTCCGTGAGCCCGAGCGCGGGCAGGACCGCGCCGGCGAGCGCGAGCGGGACGGTGGGGCCGAACAGCCAGGCAAGATCCCGCTGACCGACCACCGGCCCCTCCGCGTCCCCGGGCGGCGGGGCCTGGAAGAGCCGGGCCACATGCAGCTGGCCGACCACCCCGAGGACGTGGAGCAGCAACAGGACCGCCAGCACGACCGCCTGCCCTGTGCGCCCGGCATCCATGTGCCCCTGCAGGCGGGTCAGCGGTCCGAACGCGGAATAGCCCGCGATCACCAGGACTCCGAACAGCAGGCCCGTCCAGGTGTACCACCACGCACCGGCGAGGTCCCCCGTGAGGGGGCCGAAGCCCGAGGCCCCGGGGCCCGCGGCGGACGCCGTGGGCACGGCGCCGGTGGGGCGGCGCCCCGGTGCGGCGGCAGGCGGGGCCGAGCGGCCGTCGTCGTGGTTCCCCTCGATCCTCATGGACCTCACCCTACGGGCGTGACAACTGTCATGACCCGCCGTGCGGAAGTGCCCGGCAGGAGGTGACCGCACGGCACTTCTGGGTTCCGACGGGGGCCGGAAGGCTGGAGTAAGAGCTCGGGAACCCGACCGGATCCCGAACGAAGACGCCGGGGAACTCGACGGTTTCCCGAACGAAAGCACTGGAGAGGAACGTGGTCACGATGGATCTGATGGGCACCGCACGCGAGTTCGTGATGGGACTGCCGGAGGCGCTGCAGGGTGTGGGGGTCTTCCTCGTCTCCTTCATCCCGTTCGTGGAGGGCGAGGGCGCGGCGATCATCGGCGTGCTCGCCGGAATCAGCCCGTGGCTCGCCGTCCCGGTGGGCATCGTCGGGAACTTCTTGGTGGTGGCGCTGCTCGTCTATGCGGCCCACGGAGCCCGCGGCGCGCTGATGGGCCGCCGTGCCGCCCGACGCGGCGACCGGGCCCCCGCCACGGCCGACGGCGGCTGGACGCCGGAGTCGGCCGGCCGCGACCGGGCCCCCGAGTCGGCCAGCCGCGCCCTGCTGCGTGAGCGTTTCGAGCGCTGGGGCGTGCCGGGGCTGTCCCTGATCGGCCCGTGGGTGTTCGTCCCCGGTCACGTCGCGGCTCCGGCCATGGTGTCCTTCGGCGCCAGCCGCGACTACGTGATGGTCTGGCAGACCGTGGCGATCGTGCTCTACACCGCGGTCGGCGGCCTGCTCACCCACGGGATCCTGGCACGCATGGGCGTGGTGGGCTGACCCGGGCCATCACCGAGCCGGACCATCGACGAACCAGAAGAATCGGCCCCTTCAGACCACCCTGAAGGGGCCGAAGTCTCTGGTTCGGCGCACAGCACCGGCCCGGCGTCAGCCCTTCCGGGCCACCGTCAGGCCGTCCTCGCCGTCCACACGGTCCACGGACACGGTGTCTCCGTCCGCGATCTCACCGGCGAGGATGCCGCGGGCCAGGCGGTCGCCGATCTCACGATGCACCAGGCGGCGCAGCGGGCGGGCGCCGTAGGCCGGGTCGAACCCGGTCTCGGCGAGCCACGCCTTGGCGGCATCGGACACCTCGAGGGTGAGGCGGCGCTCGGCCAGCCGGGACTGCATCTCCGCCACCTGCAGGTCCACGATTCTCGTCAGCTCGTCCAGCGTCAGGGCCTCGAACTGGACCACCTCGTCCAGGCGGTTCAGGAACTCGGGCTTGAACGCCGCCCGCACCACGGACATCACGGACTCGTGCTTGGCGGCCTCGTCCAGGGTCGGGTCCACCAGGAACTGGCTGCCCAGGTTCGAGGTGAGGATGAGGATGACGTTGCGGAAGTCCACGGTGCGTCCCTGGCCGTCGGTGAGGCGGCCGTCGTCGAGCACCTGCAGCAGGATGTCGAAGACCTCCGGGTGGGCCTTCTCCACCTCGTCCAGCAGCACCACCGAGTACGGACGGCGTCGCACGGCCTCGGTCAGCTGGCCGCCCTCGTCGTAGCCGACATAGCCCGGAGGGGCGCCGACCAGACGGGAGACGGAGTGCTTCTCCGCGTACTCGGACATGTCGATGCGGACCATGGCGCGGTCGTCGTCGAACAGGAAGTCCGCCAAGGACTTCGCCAGCTCGGTCTTGCCCACGCCCGTGGGGCCGAGGAACAGGAAGGAGCCGGTGGGCCGGTTCGGGTCGGACACCCCGGCACGGGCGCGGCGCACCGCGTCCGAGACGGCGGTGACCGCCGCAGACTGTCCGATCAGCCGCTCGCCGAGGTGGTCCTCCATGGTGAGCAGCTTCTCGGACTCGGAGGCCATCATGCGCCCGGCGGGGATGCCGGTCCAGGCGGAGATGACCTCGGCGATGTCGTCCGCGGTGACGTTCTCGGAGACCATCAGGTGCTCCTCGTCCACGGCCTTCTCTGCCTCGTCCGCGGCGGCCAGCTCCTTCTCCAGGGCCGGGATCTCGCCGTAGAGCAGGCGGGAGGCCTCGGCGAGGTCGCCCTCGCGCTGGGCCTTCTCGGCCTGCGAGCGCAGCTCGTCGAGCTTCACGCGCAGGTCACCGGCCTCGTTCAGCGAGGCCTTCTCCTGCTCCCACCGCGCGGTGAGGGCGCGGAGCTCCTCCTCCTTGTCCGCCTTCTCGGCCCGCAGGCCGGCCAGGCGCTCCACCGAGGCGGGGTCCGTCTCGCCCTCGAGGGCCAGCTCCTCCATGGTGATGCGGTCCACCTGGCGGCGCAGCACGTCGATCTCCTCCGGGGCGGAGTCGATCTCCATGCGCAGCCGCGAGGCGGCCTCGTCCACGAGGTCGATGGCCTTGTCCGGCAGCTGACGGCCGGTGATGTACCGGTCGGACAGCGCGGCGGCCGCCACCAGCGCCGAGTCCGCGATCTCCACCTTGTGGTGCGCCTCGTAGCGCTCCTTCAGGCCGCGGAGGATCGCAATGGTGTCGTCCACGGAGGGCTCGCCCACGTAGACCTGCTGGAAGCGGCGCTCCAGGGCCGGGTCCTTCTCGATGTTCTCGCGGTACTCGTCCAGGGTGGTCGCACCGATCAGGCGCAGCTCGCCGCGGGCCAGCATGGGCTTGAGCATGTTGCCTGCGTCCATGGCGCCCTCGGAGGCGCCGGCGCCGACCACGGTGTGGATCTCGTCGATGAACGTGACGATCTGCCCGTCGGCCGCCTTGATCTCCTCGAGCACGGCCTTCAGGCGCTCCTCGAACTCCCCGCGGTACTTCGCGCCGGCGATCATCGCCCCCAAATCCAGGCTGATCAGGGTCTTGCCGCGCAGGGACTCCGGGACGTCCCCGGCCACCATGCGCTGGGCCAGGCCCTCCACCACGGCGGTCTTGCCGACGCCCGGCTCGCCGATGAGCACCGGGTTGTTCTTGGTGCGGCGGGACAGCACCTGGACCACGCGGCGGATCTCCGCATCGCGGCCGATGACCGGGTCCAGCTTGCCGGAGCGCGCCACGGCGGTCAGATCGGTGCCGAACTTCTCCAGGGACTGGAAGGTGGCCTCCGGGTCCGGGGTGGTCACCTTCGAGTCCCCGCGCACCTGGGTGAAGGCGGCGCGCAGGGCCTCCACGGTGGCGCCGGCGTTGCGCAGCGCGGCGCCGGCCTCGCCGGTGTCCGCAGCCAGGCCGAGGAGCAGGTGCTCGGTGGAGACGTAGGTGTCCCCGAAGCCGGAGGCCTGCTGCTGGGCGGCACGCACGACGTTGCCGGCGGCCGGGGACAGCTTCGCCTCGGCGACGGCCGCACCGGACACCTTGGGCAGCGCGTAGATGGCCGAGGACGCGGCGGAGGACACCACGTCCGGGTCCACGCCGGCAGCCTTCAGCACGCCGACCGCCACGGAGTCGCGCTGGTCCATCAGGGCCTTGAGCAGGTGGGCCGGCTCGATGGTCGGGTTGTTCGCGGTGGACGCGTTCATGGCCGCGGCCGAGAGCGCCTCCTGGCTCTTGGTGGTGAACTGCGGGGTCTGGTTCATGGGTGGCCTCCTCTGCCGACCGGGAAACTTGAGTCTGTTCAGCTCAACTCTGCGGGGTGCGGTTCTATTCCGGGTCCAGGGCTTGACGACGACGGCCGCTCGCCTCCGCCTCTCGGCGTCCCTGGCGCCGTGCTCGTGGGGGCTCGGCGGTCCCGAGCGAGGTCCGGCCGGGGCGGCCTCAGGCGGCGAGGGCACCGTGGCAGGCGGCGCTCATCGGCGCCTGCATGCGACCAGCCTGCCACCGCAGGGCCGTGGTGGCACTACCGTGGAGACCGTGACCGGATCCCAGCGCCGCAGCCGTCGTGTGCGCCCGCGCCGCACCTACCAGCGGCCGCGGGTGAGCCTGCTGTACGTGCTGCGCCGGACCGGCTACAAGCTGCTGGAGATCCAGGTGTGGGACGTGGCCGCCGCGATGACGTTCTTCGCGGCGCTCGCCCTGCTCCCCACCATGGTGGCCCTGGTGTCCACCGTGTCCCTGCTCGGCCTGCAGGACGAGACCATCGCCACCGCCGCCGGGCTCATCACCGAGATCTGGCCCGCCCTGTCCGTCGGCGCCGTGGAGTCCACGATCCTCGCCCTCGGGGGCCAGGCCACGGGCACCACCGCCGTCGTGCTCGGCACGCTCGGCGCCCTGTTCTCCGCCTCGGGTGCGGTGGGCGCGTTCCACCGGGCGATGCACCGTATCCACGACACCCGCGAGGGACGCAGGTTCCCCGCCTTCCGCCTGGCCGTCTTCGTGGAGACCCTCGCGCTCACGGCCGGGACCGTCGTCGTGCTCCTGCTGGTGGTGCTGGGCGGCGACCTGTCCGCACGGATCGGGCGCAAGGTCGGCCTGACGCAGGAGGCCGTGGACCTGTGGAACCTGGCCAAGTGGCCGGTGATCCTGGCGATCATCATGGTCGTGGTGTCCGCGGCCTACCAGCTCGGCCCCAACGTGCGGCAGCCGCGCTACCGGGCCTTCTCGCACGGTGCCGTGGCCTCCGTGCTGCTGCTGTTCGGAGCCACGGCGCTGCTCGGCTGGGTGACGGCCAACCTGTCCCAGACGCAGCTGGTCGGATGGATCACCTCTGCCATCGGCATCCTCATGCTCGCCTGGGTCACGGTGATCGTCCTGCTCGCCGGCGCCGCCTTCGACGCGGAGATGCTGCGCGCCCGCCAACTCGCCGTGGGGTTGGATGCGGCGGACGAGATCCAGCTGGCCAGCCGCCACACCGCGGTCCTGAAGGACCTCGAGCAGATGGAGCAGCGTCAGCAGCGCGTCGGCCGGATCGTCTCCAAGTCCGCCCGCACCGGGGAGCCCGCCGTGGTGCCCCGCACCCGGCTGCTCACCGAGTCCGGTTCCCTCTTCGCCGTGGAGCCGCGGGCCGGCAGGACGGCCGCCGACCTGTCCACCGGCCGCCCCTTCCACGCTCAGCTCGATCCGGACGACGTCCCGGATCCGGAGACCCCGTCCTCCGACCCGGCCGGCACCCCGTCCTCCGACTCGGCCGGCGGCCCACGCCGGCCCTGACCCGGTGCACGAGGGCCCCGACACCGTCGTGGTGTCGGGGCCCTCGTTCTGAGACGGCACCGGGGATCAGTCGTCCAGGAGGTCCTTCGGCTTGACCTCGGCGTGACGCAGGGCGGCCTCGAGGGCGGGCAGGGCCTGTGCCTCGGCCTCGGCCTGGACCTGCCCGAGGCGACCGGCCAGCCAGCCGTAGGTGTACGAGGACTCCCCCGCCGCGACGGCGGCGTCACGGACGTGACGGAGGGCGGGCAGCACGACCTCGAGGTCCTGGACCGCCCCCAGGGCCTCGGTGACCTGCTCCCAGTCGGCGGCACGGGCGGCTGCGGTCTCACCGAACGCCGGAGCCGTCGCCTCGAACGCGTAGCGGACCGCCTTGGCCCGCTTGCGGGTCTCATGGAGCAGCGTCAGGCGCTCCTGCGCGGTCTCCGCGTCCCGCGCCTGCTGCGCGGTCTCGGCCGTCAGCGCGACGGCGTCGGCCACCATCTGCGGCAGGACCTTCTTGCCCTTGCGTCCGTGCTCGCCGACCAGCGGCGGGGCGGCCACGAACTCGGTGAGGGTGTCCATCAGGCGGGCGTAGCGCGGCGAGGCCTGCGCCTTCACCAGCTGGGCGTGCGCCTGAGCGTGGCGGCGGCCGAGCTCCTCGGCGGCCCGGGTCTTCACCGGGCCGTCGTAGTCGGCGCGGGGGACGGTGTCCAAGTCGGCCAGGATGCGGGCCGAGACCACCTCCGCGTCGCGCGGATCGCCCAGGCGGCGGGCGTACCAGCCGAGCTCCTTGCGCAGGGCCTCGGCCTGCTCGCCGTCGAAGAGGGCACCGAAGGTGCGCAGGGTGCTGCGCAGGCGGCGGATGGCCACACGGGACTTGTGCACGGCCTCCGGGGCGTCGGCGGCCACGCCGGCCTCGCGGGCGCGGATCACGGCGGCCTGCTCGGCCACATAGGCCATCACCAGGGTGCCTGCCGGGTCCTTCTTCTTCGGGCCCTTGCCCTTGGCCTGTCGCTTGAGCGACTTCTCCAGGGCACGGCCGAGCTTGGACGGCGAGCCCGCCGGCTCCACGCCCTGCGCGGCCAGGTGCATGACGGTCAGGTCCAGCAGCTCCGGGGCGGCGCCCGGCATCAGCTCCACCTCGAGCTCCCGCCAGGCACGGCCGGACGGGGACGCCTCCACGCGGTCGTCGCAGAGGGTCGCGACGACGGCGCCCGAGGCGTCCAGCAGGTCCACCTCAGTGCGCTGCGTGGACAGCACGGCCACCGGCATGAGACCCCGCTCGGCCTCCGGCACGGACTCCCAGTCGGCACCGAGATGTTCGGCGAGCGCCTGCAGGTGCGTCTCCGGGACGGCCCAGCGGCCAGCGCCGGAACCGAGGCCGGTGCGGACCTCGAGACGGTCGGCGTCAGCCGGCAGTTTCAGGTGCCAGCCGTCGTCCGTGCCGCCCTCGCGGCGGCGCAGGGTGACCTGGTTGCGCAGCAGCAGCAGGTCGGCGGTGTCCAGGTAGACGGCGCGCAGGGCCTGCTCGCGGACCTCGCCCTGGTCGAACACGGCGGACAGGTCCGGCAGCTGCGCATCCGCATCGAGCACGAAGGTCACCTCGGCCTCGAGCGCCACGGCGGCGTCCTCACCGCCGTCCTGACCGGCGGCGATCACGTCGCCGTCGTGGAACGAGGTCGCGGCCTCGTCCACCGGGCCGGTCGCGGCCGGGTCGGCCGGCCGGGTGCCCACATCCTCGACGACCTCGCCCTCGGGCTTCTTCTCGACGGCCTCGCCCTCGGGCTTCTTCACGTGCTTCCGGGGCTTCTTCGCGTCCGACGTCGTGGAGGTCTTCTTCTTCGTCATACCGGCTCGTCTCCGCCTTCCTCAACGGGGTCGGTGGTCGTGGATCCAGCCTAGTTCCGCCCCACGGCGGCCGGACAGTGCGCAGGAGCGAACCCACGGCACCCCGCTCGGCTCACTCGGCCGCGCGGAACGCCTCCACCTGGGCTCGCAGCATCTGCGCGGCGGCCTCGGGCTCCACCTGCACGAACGTCGCGGACAGGTGCCGGTGGCCGGCCGAGGCACCGCCCAGGGTGACGACCGATTCGCCGCGGGGCCCGGAGGACCGGACGAGCACGGCGCCGGGTACGCCGTCCACGGCGGAGAACTCCACCTCAGTGCCATCGGAGCCGGTGAGGGTGCCGCAGGTCTGGGGCAGGGCTCCGTACGTTCCCACCAGATCCGTGGTGGAGGGCGTGTAGACGAGGAACGACGCCACGGAGGCCTCGGGCCCGAGCACCCCGGCCGCTCCCGGGTCCACCTCGTAGCCGGTGTGCAGCAGGACCGTGTGCGGCACGGTGGCCTCGTCGATGCGTCGGACGAGGTCCCGGCACTCGCCGGTCGGCTCCACACCCTCCAGCGGCAGCGGCTGGCTGAAGGGCACGTCCGGCATCTCCTGGATGCGCTCGGCGGTCACCAGCCCGCCCGGCAGGTCGGCGGCGGGCACCACGGCGGCACGCATGCCCGGCAGCACGCGCTCGGCCTCGCCAGGTGCCAGCGTGGTGGAGTCCGTGCCGCGGTAGTTGCCCGGCACCGTGGCCACGATGTCGTCCGGGGCCTGAGGCGTCTGCTGCTCCTCCGCAGTGCTGGCGTCTGCGCTGGCCTCCTTCTGCACCGGCGAGGGGCCCGCCCCCTCGGTGGCGTCCTCGGCGCCGCAGGCCGTCACCCCGAGCAGCACGGCGACCGCCAGGGCCGTCAGGGAGGACCGGGCGCGGAGACCTGCCGTGGCAGGTCCAGCGCTGCGGCCAGCTGCGGTGCGCGGTCCGGCGGTGATCATGGCAGGTCCTCCTCAGCGATACGGATGCGAGGCCAGACGGGACGGCGGCCTGCGGGGCGTCGTCACCGCTTCCGCTCCTCGAAGGCGGCGACCTGCTCGCGCAGCATCTGCTCGGCGAGCTCCGTCTCGATGTTCACATATCCGGTGTAGACGTGCTCGTCCCCGTCCGAGGCCCCGCCCATGAGCAGCTCGATGCGCTCACCACCGGACTCCATGACCAGCCGGCTGGCCCCGGGCAGGCCCTCGATCGGCTCGAACACCGCCGTGGCGTTCGGCCCGGTCAGCTCGCCGCAGACCTCCGGCAGCTGCCCGAACATGCCCATGACGTCCTCCTCGTCCGGGGTGATCACGGCCGCGGCGAACGCCTCCGGCTCCCCGATCGCCCCTTCGGCGTCCGGGTTCACCTCGTACTGGGAGAACCCGACCGCAGAGCCCGGCCGGGAGAACGTGTCGATCCGGGTGATCAGCCGCCGGCACTCACCCTGGGCCTCCACGCCGCGCACGGTCATGTTCAACTCGAACTGCGAGTCCACGGAGGCCCGGCGCTGCTCGCCCACGAGCACGTCCCCGGGAAGGTCCTCGGCCAGCAGGACGCTCGGGGCCATCTCCTCCAGGCGGGACTGCTGTTCGCGCCCCGCGGCGCTCAGCGTCGACGAGGACGACGGGGAGGAGGGCGTCCCGTCGAGGCCGGGACCGGCTTCCAGTGAGGGCCCGTCGTGACCGCCCGAAGGACTCGGCTCGTCCTCCTCGTCCGACGGCGAGGTCGCCGAAGCGTCCGTCCCTTCCGGCGAACGATCCGCGGAGGTTTCCCCGCCCGACCCGGCCGACGTCGACGTCTCGGGCGACTCCGCTGCAGACTCGGACGTCGTCGTCCCCTCGGGGTCCCCCGTGCCTCCGCCGGCCTTCTCGTCCGGGTCGGGCATCCCTGAGGAGCAGGCGGCCAGGGTCACGGCGGCGGCCGCCAGGAGGCCGGCCAGGTGCACTGAGGTCTTCATGGTTCCTCTCCAGGACGTCTTCCCGTGTCCTGGCCCACTATCCTCGGCTCAAGGGCGCGAGTCCAGGGCATCGGGGCTCTGCCTCGAGGGCGAGACCTGCGCCGGCCGAGCCTGCCCGCGACCTCTACGTCCCCCTACGCGACATGTGACATGCGCAACATCTATGATGTGGCGATCAAGGGGCGTCGCCCTCCCTGCGGGGAGCCCGCGGCGCCCGGCACACCACGACCCGACGGACTCCGGTCCCGTCGCAATGAAGGCAGTCCCATGTCACGCACGCACCACCGTGTCGTCGCCGCCGCCTCCCTGTGCACCGGCGCGCTCGCTCTCTCGGGCTGCGCCGTCATCGGAGGCACGTCCTCCTCCAAGGCGGTCGGCTCCGATGAGCACCTGTCCTCCTCCTACCAGCTGGTGGAGCCCGGCACCCTCACCGTGTGCTCGGACATCCCCTACCCGCCGTTCGAGTTCGAACAGGACGGCAAGATCACCGGCTACGACATCGAGCTCGTGCACGCCGTCGCCGAGAAACTCGAGCTGGACGTCGACGTCATCGACTCGTCCTTCGAGGCGATCGAGTCCGGCGCCTCGCTCACCGGCTGCGACCTCAACGCCTCCTCGATCTCCATCACCGAGGCCCGTCAGCGCGTCATGGCCTTCACCAGCCCCTACCTCGACGACGACCTCGTGCTCATCGCCCGCAAGGACAGGGGCTTCACGTCCGTCGAGGGCCTGGAGGACGCACGCGTCGGCGTGCAGACCGCCACCACCGGCGCCGAGTACGCCACGGAGCAGGGGCTGAACGTCGTGCAGTACGAGGACGGCGGCATGCAGGTGCAGGCCCTGAAGGCCGGCAACGTGGACGCCACCCTCGGGAACCAGACCGTGCTCCTGTACGAGCTGAAGGACGACGACCGCTTCGAGATCGTCGAGGAGTTGCCCACCGGCGAACAGCTCGGGATGGCGGTCGGCGCCGAGAAGGCCCAGCTGCTCTCCGCCGTGGACCGCGCACTGCAGGAGCTGCGCACCGAGGGCAAGGTCGCTGAGCTGCAGGACAAGTGGTTCGGACACGTGCAGGAGGCCTACAGGTGAGCACCGCAGAGCAGACCCCCACGCCCCAACGCGCCCAGGAGCCGACGCCGAAGCCGGGCGCGGCCCGCCGTCGCAAGACCATCTCGCTGGCGGTCCAGGCCGGCGTGTTCGTCCTGGCGATCGTGCTCCTTGCCGTCCTGGTCGACTGGACGGCCCTCGGGGAGAACGTCTTCAACTTCGGCGCCGTGGGCGCGATGTTCCCGGACATCATCCTCGTCGGCCTCGGCAACACGCTCTTCTACACGGTCACGTCGTTCGTCCTGGGTCTTCTCGGCGGCATGGTCCTCGCGCTGATGCGCATGAGCGCCTTCCCCCCGTACCGCTGGATCGCCACCGCCTACGTGGAGTTCTTCCGCGGCGTCCCGGCGCTGCTCGTGTTCCTGGCCCTCGGCTATGGCGTGCCCTTCGCCTTCGGCGTGAGCTGGCCCATCCCGCTGGTCGTCTGCCTCGCCCTGGGCCTGGTGGCGTCGGCCTACATCGCCGAGACCCTCCGTGCGGGCCTGCAGGCGGTGCCGAAGGGCCAGACGGAAGCCGCCCGCTCCCTCGGCATGCCTGCCTGGCGCGCCATGGTGACCATCGTGATCCCACAGGCGTTCCGCATCGTGCTGCCGCCACTGACCAACGAGGTCATCCTGCTGACCAAGGACTCGTCTCTGGTCTACGTGCTCGGCCTCGCGGTCTTCCAGTACGACCTCACGAAGTTCGGCCGCGACGGCATCTCCTCGCTCGGCGCAGGCATGACCCCGATCGTGGTCGCCGGTGTGCTGTACCTGGTGATCACCGTGCCGCTGTCCCTGCTGGCCCGCCGCTTCGAGTCCACGTCCGCCCGGAAGAAGGTCTGAGATGTCCGAGAACACCGCACACACCCCGGGCACGGACCCGCACCCGCCCACCACCGGCTCCCTGCGTCAGGTCCAGGCCGCCCGCGTGACCATCAAGGACCTGAACAAGTCCTACGGATCGAACCACGTGCTCAAGGGCATCGACCTGGACGTCGCCCCCGGCGAGGTCGTCTGCCTCATCGGCCCTTCCGGCTCGGGCAAGTCCACGCTGCTGCGCTGCGTGAACCTGCTGGAGACCCCGAACAGCGGCACGGTGGAGGTCGGCGAGTTCACCGTGACCGACCCGGACGTGGACATCGACACCATGCGCCGCCACGTCGGCATGGTGTTCCAGCAGTTCAACCTGTTCCCTCATCTGACCGTGATGGAGAACTGCACGGTCGCCCAGATCAAGGTCCTCAAACGGGGGAAGGCCGAAGCACAGAAGGTGGCCCGGCGTCAGCTGCGGCGTGTGGGCCTCGGCGAGCTCGCGGACCGCTATCCGGACCAGCTCTCCGGCGGACAGCAGCAGCGTGTGGCGATCGCCCGCGCCCTGTCCATGGCCCCGCAGCTCATGCTCTTCGATGAGCCCACCTCCGCCCTCGACCCGGAGACGGTCGGCGAAGTGCTCGCCATCATGCGCCAGCTGGCCAGGGACGGCATGACCATGCTCGTGGTGACCCATGAAATGGGCTTCGCCCGCGAGGTGGCGGACCGCGTGGTCTTCATGGACGGCGGCATCGTGGTGGAGGAAGGCCGTGCCGCGGACGTCATCACCGACCCGCAGCAGCCGCGTACACAGGACTTCCTGCGCCGCGTCCTCAACCCCACCGAGGTGGACATCTGACCGGCCGGGACGGCATGACGGCTGACGCAACGGGGCCCGCACCGGATGATCCGGTGCGGGCCCCGTCGGGCAGTGGCGTCAGGCTCAGGCGGCCTTGCGCAGCTTCTTCAGCTCCTCGCGGGCCTCGCGCAGGGCAGCGGTCTGCTCGTCGCGGGCGGCGTGGATGGCGTCCACCTTGTCGGCCTTGGCGGCGGCGATGGCCTCCACCTTGGCGTCACGGGCAGCGTCGATGCGGGCGGCGCGCTTCTTGGCGGCCTTGCGGCGCTTGCCCGGGCGGTTGGCCACGGAGTCGGCCATGATGCCCACGCCCGCGCCGACGAGGAACAGGTCCTTGGCCACCGCGGTGCCCTCCTGGGACGGGCGCACGCCGTCGGCCTGGGTCATCTCCGGGGTGTTCAGGTACATGGACATCAGGCCGCCGGAGAAGGCGGTCAGAGCGGCGCCGGCGAGCCATCCCGGGACCACCGGGAGCAGCAGGGCCGCGCCGGTGCCGACCTCAGAGGCGACGAGGAAGTTCTTGAACTGGGCCGGGGTCAGCTTCGACAGCTGCGGCACGCCCTTGACGGCCATCTGCTGGAGGCCGGCGGCCTGCTCGTCGGACAGCTTCCGCTTGTTGAGGCCCGAGTTGAGGATGAACGCGCCGGAGGTGAGGCGCAGGGGAATCTGGACGATGCTCATGGATCGCTTCCTTCCAGTCATTCCCGCGGCACACTCTGGTGCGCGAGAGGACGTCTGTAGTCGTCAGGGTCTACAGCAGGCCACACTACCGAAGTCCGCGCCCCGATGCGTCCTGGGCACCCCGGAAGTCGTCCCCTGACCGGCGTGGCCCCGACCCCGCCCGGGCCGAGGTGAGCAATCCCTCACGTCATGCCCTCTCTCCTCGCGTGCGCGCGTGCGCAAGAATGTCAGGCATGCACCTCACCCCTGGCGCCCTCTCCACGCTCGCGGCCGCCGAGTCCGCTGACTACGGCTGGCTCGGCAATGCGGTCGTCGCGATCATGGAGGCCGTCGGCCCCGTCGGCGTCGCCCTCGCCGTCTTCGCCGAGAACCTCTTCCCGCCGATCCCCTCCGAGCTGATCCTGCCGCTGGCCGGCTTCACCGCCGCGAACGGCGCCTTCTCCCCTCTCGCTGCCACCGCGTGGGCCACGGTCGGCTCCGTGGTCGGCGCACTCGCCCTGTACGGGGTCGGTGCAGCCCTCGGCCGTCGCCGCATGTACCGGATCGCGGACCGGCTCCCCCTGGTGGACATCGACGACGTCGAGGCCACCGAGCGCTGGTTCGCTCGCTACGGCACGTGGAGCGTGCTGCTGGGCCGCCTGATCCCGGTGTTCCGGTCCCTCATCTCCATCCCGGCAGGCATCGAGCGCATGCACCTGGGCCTGTTCGTCCTCTACTCCACGATCGGCTCGGCCGTGTGGAACACCGTCCTCGTCTACGGCGGCTACCTGCTGGGCGCGAACTTCCATCTCGTGTCGGACTATGCTGACCTGTTCTCCAACGTGGTCGTGGTCCTCGTCATCACGGTCCTGGCCGTCTGGGTGGTCCTGCGCGTGCTGCGGAACCGCCGACGCCGCCGAGACCCCGACTTCCGCCCCCGCACCGCGGACGAGGCGGCCGCCAAGATCGACGCCCTGCTCACCTCCCACGACCCGCGAAAGTGAACCCATGCCCTCCCCCGCTTCCCGACGTCGCTCCCGCGCTCTCCTCTCCGTCGTCGCCGTCGCGGTGTTCGCACTGACGGCCTGTGGTCCGAAGGACGACGCGGCCGATGATTCCTCCCCGTCGCCGTCGTCCTCCGCCACCGAGGCGACGACGCTGCCCCCGATGGACCTGGCCCCGTTCACCATGGACGTGCCGACGCACGACCTGGACATGCTGCCGGGAGCGACCCTGCGCGCGATCAAGGGCACCGACCCGGACTACGACGGCGCCTGGTTCGCCGTCCCGCACGCGGACACCTGGACGAAGGCCATGGAGGAGGCCGTACTGGCCCGCGTGGACGCCTTCTCCCGTGACGCGACGGACCAGGATGTGCACCTGGACGTGCAGCCGCTGCTCGCCGTGGTGGGTCCGACGGTCGCCGCGGCCCGCATCGTCTCCACCCAGAAGCGCGAGGACACCGCCGTCGCCGCATCGCGCGTGCTCTGGTACGACGCACAGCAGGGCAGGGTCCTCGACCCCGAGGACCTGTTCAGCGAGAGCGGCTGGAGCGCCCTGCGCCGCGAGATCGCCTCCCGCCTGCAGGAGGACCCGGACGTGAACGAAGACCGCCTCGACGCCGCCGTCCGCGAGCCGGACGCCGCGGAGAACCGACGGGTCTGGGACGGCATCGTGTTCCTGGAGGACGGCAGCCTGCTGCTCGAGGTGGACCAGGGCTCCCTGGCCCCGGAGGGCGCCGGCGTGCTCACCGCCCGGGTCTCCGCGGACATGCTCGGCCCCTGGCTCTCGGATGCCGGCCGTCGTGGACAGCAGGCGGCGCGCAACCCGCAGCCGTTGGTGCTGCAGCCGCCGCAGACCGCGGCACCGCGGACCTCCCAGGCCCCCACCTCCGCTCCGCAGACGTCCCAGGCCCCCACCTCCGCTCCGCAGACGTCCCAGGCGCCGACCTCGAGCGGCGCCCCGTCCTCGTCCTCCCGTCCCACCGGCTCGGAGTCGGCGGAGCCGAGTGCGTCGGAGTCGTCCGCGACGCCGTCGCGCTCGACGTCCCCGACGACCGGCCCCTCGCCGACCGAGTCCGCATCGCCGGAGTCCCCGAGCCCGTCGCGGACAGAGACCGAGTCGCCGACGCCATCCCCGAGCCCCTCGCCGACCGAATCCGAGTCGCCGACCGAGTCCGAGTCGCCGACCCCGTCCGCGAGCGCATCGACGTCCCCGAACCCCTCGCCGACCGAATCCGAATCGCCAGAGTCCCCGAGCCCGTCGCGGACCGAGACCGAGTCGCCGACGCCGTCCCCGAGCCCCTCGCGGACCGAGTCCGAATCACCGAAGTCCCCGAGCCCCTCGCCGACCGAGACCGAATCACCGAAGTCCCCGAGCCCCTCGCCGACCGAGACCGAGTCTCCGACCCCGTCCGCGAGCGCATCGACGTCTCCGGCTTCCTCGAGGTCCCCGAGCCCTTCCTCCACTGAGGGGACGCAGTCCGCGGAGCCCTCGCCCAGCGGGACCGTCGAGGCCTCCGCCACGGACGCCGAGGCCACTGCGCCGCGGCTCGGGTGAGCCCCCCCGGGTGACCGCTGTCGGATGACCGGGCCAGGCGGGTCGGCATTCGGTCACGATGTGGCATCTTTCCGGCATCGATCCGGCCGGAGCCACGTCATCCGGCCGGTGAGGATCTCCGGCGAACGTACGCTGTGGTCCTTGGATGCCGCGCCTGTCCCCTGTCTATGGATCCATTCCGGACCCAGGACTGAGCGTGGCTCCCTCCCGTCCTGCGTGCCCCGTCAGGGGCCTGTCGTCGCGTGCTCCTGGAAGAGGTCCTCGTGTCCGCCCGTCCCCGCCCGCTCCGCCGTCTCACCGTCTCCGCCCTCCTGGCCGGCCTCGTGCTGACCGGCTGCAGGGCAGACCCCTCGGAGTCGGCGGTGCCCACCGGCGCCCGGGAGGCCTCCCGGACCTCCTCCCCTTCGGAGTCGTCCTCCTCTCCCTCCTCCACCGAAAGCGCGACGACGGCCCCCTCCTCCACTGCCTCGTCGTCCTCCTCCGCCCCGGCCACGGCGGCACCGAGCACGTCCGCGTCCGCCCCGGCGTCGCCGACGCGTTCCCCCTCGAGCACGTCCGCGTCCACCACTGACGCCCCGACTCCGACGCCCACGTGGTCCCCGTCGGCCCCACCGGTGCCTTCGACCACCGCCGCGCCGACCCCCACGGCCACGCCGACGACCACCGCCGCGCCGACCCCCACTCCCACGCCGACCACCTCCTCTCCGGCTCCGACACCGTCGCCGACCTCCTCCGCACCGACGACCCCGCGCCCCACGCCGACCTCCGCCGCGCCGACCCCCACCCCCACACCCACGCCCACACCCACTCCGACGCCGACCCCGACCTCGGGCCCGGTGGACTGCTCGGCCGTGCCCTGCGTGGCCCTGACCTTCGACGACGGCCCGGGCGCCCACACCTCGCGTCTGCTGGACATCCTGGCCGACCACGACGTGAAGGCGACCTTCTACACGGTCGGCCGTCAGATCGAGCAGCGTCCCGGCGTCATCCGGAAGATGGCGGCCGCCGGCCACCAGATCGGCAACCACAGCTATGACCACCCGCAGCTGACTGCCGTCTCCGCGGACGCGGCGCGCCGGCAGATCGCCACCACAGACGCGCTGCTGCGCGCCCAGGGCGTCACCCCGTCCACGGTGCGGCCGCCGTACGGCTCCTACAACACCTCCGTCCTGCAGGTGCTGGGCTCGCTGGGCCACGGCGCCGTGAACTGGAACGTGGACCCCCGCGACTGGCAGGACAAGGACACCCCGACCGTCGTCCAGCGCGTGACCTCCGCGGCCCGGCCGGGCGCGATCCTGCTGATGCACGACGTGCACTCCACCTCCGTGGACGCCGTGCCGCAGATCATCACGACTCTGAAGGCGCGCGGCTACCACTTCGTCACGGTGGACCAGATCACCGGGGGCGTCGCCCCGGGCTCCGCGGTGCACAGCGGCATGCACCCCTGAGGGGACTCCGGTTGGCGGCACCGTGCCCGCACCGGGGAGAATCGGCCCATGACCGAGCAGAACCCCGTGCCCGCCGAGGACCGCGCCCACGTCCATGACCACAACCGGGACAAGGACCCGGAGCTGTTCCGCCGCGAGCCGGTGTCCTTCGTGCGCCGTGGCTCCCGCCTGAACCGCTCTCGGCAGGCGGTGTGGGAGCGCATGGCGGACGAGGTCCTCGTGGAGGTCCCCCGATTCCGCGCGGTCACCTCCGTGGCGCGGGACGCTCAGGTGGACTGGGATGCACAGTTCGGCCGCAGCGCCCCGCTGCTCGTGGACATCGGCTCCGGCCAGGGCGAGTCCACCGCGCAGGGGGCGAAGGACCGACCGGACTGGAACGTGCTGGCCGTGGAGGTGTACATTCCGGGCCTCGCCGGGCTGATGGGGCTCGTGGAGCGCGAGGGCCTGACCAATGTGCGCGCGGTGGAGGCCAACGCCCCGGAGCTGCTGGACCACACCATGGAGCCCGGTTCCGTGGACGAGGTCTGGATCTTCTTCCCGGACCCGTGGCACAAGGCCCGCCACCACAAGCGACGACTGGTCTCCACCGCCCTGGCCGAGCGTCTGGCGCGGGTGCTGCGCCCGGGCGGGGTGCTGCGCCTGGCCACGGACTGGTCCGGCTACGCCGTGCACATGCGGGCGGTCATGGACGCCGCCGCCGACTTCGAGAACCCCCATGCCGGCGAGCGCGCGGGCGAGGACTCGCCGCTCACACGCGTCCGGCGCGAGGGCCGTGAGCTCGAGGTGGGAGCGCAGCCCCTGCCCGCCGGCTGGGACGACGCCGAGGCCGGGCAGCGTCCGGCCCGCGCGGGCCTGGGCGAGGCCGTGGTCGCCTCCGAGGCGCAGGACCCGGTGGACCACGTCGGCGGCTGGGCGCCGCGCTTCGAGGGCCGCCCCCTCACGCAGTTCGAGAACAAGGCCCTCAAGGCCGGCCGCCTCGTCTTCGACCTCACCTACGTGCGCCGCTGAGCCCTTCCCTACGCCGGCCGCCCGCCTCAGGCGCGCGGCAGCGGCAGGCCGGTGGTGACGCGGGCCGTGGCCGCAAGGGTGATGGTTCCCGGGTCGCGGTAGCCGCGCGGGGCGTCCTCCCCGGCCTGCGGGCTCCATCGGGAGGTGTCGTGCCCTCGCACGGCGACTCCGTCCAGGGTGCTGCCGTCGGCGGTCCGCTCCACGGCACCGCGGGCTCGGCCCTGCGCACCGGCCGCCGGAGGCTCCACGGGCAGGGTGTGCACGCCGGACCAGGGAAGGCGTCGGCCGCTGAACCGGCCGATCTGCGCCAGCCGGTCCTGCGGTGCCGACGCCTCGTAGACACGGAGCGGGTCCATCCCCATGAGCGCCGGTTCCCGGGCGAGCCGACGCGGCAGGCCGATGGCCCCGGCGAGCACCAGCACGTCCACCGAGGGCACGGCGTCCCCGGCCTGGCGGCGCTGCTGTAGCAGCTCGAGCGCATACGCGGCCACGACCGTGCCGTAGGAGTGTGCCTCCAGCCCGAGGTGCACCTGCGGCACAGCTCCGGGCTGGGCACGGCGCAGCTGGCCCTGGCAGCGCATCAGGTGATCGGCCAGCGCGCGGGCTCCCGTGCGGGCCGGCGAGTCGAACAGGGTGGCCAGGGCGTTCGGGGACCGGTAGCCCAACCAGGCGATCGTCGCCGGACGCGGCGCCCCGGCGGCCCGCTGGGCGGCCCAGAGGTTCCCGGCCTCGTTGACGGCACCCCACATGGCGGTCTCGGGGCGGATGCCCATGCCGGAGACCATCCAGGTCACGTGCGTGGCGGTGAAGGGGTCGCCCACGGCCACCACCGCCACGGGGCCGGTCTTCGGGTCCAGGCTGTACTCGAGCAGCACCCGGTCCGGCAGACAGCGGTCCAGCCCGTCCGGCTTCAGGGCGTGCACCACGCCGTCCAGGGCTCGCCGGGCACGGCGGCCCAGCTCGGGCCGGCGGCGCATGTCGGCGCGCAGCCGTTCGCGGAGGGCCGCGAGCCGCTCCGGGGAGAACGGGCCCTGCTCCGGCGAGGCCGAGGCGGAGACGACGGCCGCGCCGGTGGTGCCGGCGCCGTCGTCGGGAAGGGACAGGGGCCCGGCCACGGTCAGTCCTGCGGCGGGGTCCAGGTGAGCACCCGGCGGGTGCGGGAGTAGCCGGTGGGCAGGGCGCGGACCACCGCACCGCGCTGGCGCGGGGTGCCCGTGGTGGGCGCGGGGACGGCGGTGCGGCCGGTGCGGCGCTCTCGGGTGCGCGTCTCGGAGTCGCCGTAGCGGGTGGAGACGTCGCCGCCGGCGCCCACGGTGAAGACGCGGGCCAGACGGGAGGCCTGGTGCAGGCGGTCCACCTGCCCGGCCAGGTCTGCGACGGTGTCCTGGAGCTGCTCCACCTCCCGCTGCAGGTCCACGATCCGGCGGATCCCCTCGAGGGACACGCCTTCGCGGGACAGCGCCTGCACGGTGCGCAGCCGGTCCACATCGGCACGGGAGTAGCGGCGCTGGCGGCCGCCCTGGCGCTGCGGGACCACCAGGCCGAGGCGGTCGTACTGGCGCAGGGTCTGCGGGTGCATGTCCGTCATCTCCGCGGCGGCGGAGATCACGAACACCGGTGCGGTCCAGTCCGCGCCGCGGTGCGCCGCCGCCCGGGCCGCACTCGCGGTGCGGTCCCGGGCGTCGTCACGGTCGGCTGCGCTCACCAGGAGGCCCTCGTCGCCAGGTCGGCGCGCACGTCGGTGCCCTCGGTGGCCCGGGCGAAGGCCTCCACGGCCTCACGCGCCTCGTCCGAGAGGTCGGTGGGCACCGCCACCTGCAGCTCCACGAACAGGTCGCCGGTCTTCTTCTTCGCCGGCACGCCGCGGCCCTTCAGACGCAGCACCTTGCCGGAGCCGGAACCGGCGGGGACCTTCACACGGACCTCGCCGTCCAGGGTGGGCACGGCCACGGTCGCCCCCAGGGCCGCCTCCGCGAAGGTGACGGGCACGGTGATGCGCAGGTCGTCGCCGTCGCGGTGGAAGAACGGGTGCTCGCGCACCTGCACGGTGACCATCAGGTCGCCGCGGCCGGCGGCGCCGGGTGAGCCCTTGCCGCGGACACGGACCTTCTGGCCGTCCCGGATGCCGGCCGGGATGCGCACGTCCACGACCTCCCCGTCCGCGGCGCGCAGGGACACGGTGGTGCCCTTCATGGCGCCGCGGAAGGAGATGGTGGTGGTGGCGGTGCGGTCCGCGCCCTTGGACGGGGACGGCTGGCCGAAGCCGCCGAACCCGCCGCCCGGGGAGCCGCCGAAGCCGCCCGCGCCGCCGCCGGTGAAGGCGCCGAACAGGTCGGACAGGTCCGGGCCGCCCCCGCCTCCGGTGGAGAAGCGGGTGCCGCCGCGGCCGCCGTTGAACAGGTCCCCGAACACGTCCTCGAAGCCGCCGGTCCCGCCGCCGCCCGGGGCGGTGAAGCGGGCGCCGCCGCCCATGGCGCGCAGGGCGTCGTACTCCTGGCGCTGCTGGGGGTCGGAGAGCACCGTGTTCGCCTCGGTGATCTCCTTGAACTTGCGCTCGGCCTCCGCATCTCCGGGGTTCTGGTCCGGGTGGTGCTTGCGGGCGAGCTTGCGGTAGGCCTTCTTGATGTCCGACTCGGAGGCGTCCTTGGACACCCCGAGGATCGCGTAGAAGTCCTTGTCGATCCAGTCCTGCGAGGCCATCGCCGCCTCCTCTCTGTCAGGTGTGGTGGTTCATCTGCGCCACGCCCGCCGCCGGGCGTCGCCGGTGCCGTGGGCGTCACGGCCGGTGCTGCCGGCCGCGACGCCCACGGCGCAGGTCACTCCGCGCCGGCGGAGACCATGACCTGGGCGGCGCGCAGCACGCGGCCGTTGCGCACATAGCCGTTGCGGAAGACCTGGACGATGTGCTCGGCCGGGACCTCGTCGTTCGGCTGGCGCAGCACGGCCTCGTGCACGGCCGGGTCGAACTCGGTGCCGGCCAGGGACTCCTGGTCGTGACGCTCGAGGCCGAGGCCGTTCAGCACGGTGTCCAGCTTCGCGGCGATCGCGGCCATCGGGCCGTCGGTGAGCTCGCCGGCGGCACGGGCGGCGTCCAGATCGTCCAGGACCGGAAGGAGGGACGTCACGGCCTTCAGGACGCCCTGGTCCTTGGCGACGTCGCGGTCGCGGTCCACGCGGCGCTTGTAGTTCACGTATTCGGCCTGCACGCGGCGCAGGTCCTCCTCCAGCTCGGCCTCGCGGTCCGAGCCGGCGGGCGCGGCCCCGGCACCGTCGGCGTCCGCGCCGGCTTCCCGGAGGATCTGCTCGGCCTGGGACAGGGCGTCGCCGTCGGTCTGCTCGCCGTCCACCTCCTGCGCTGCGGCGGCCTCCTGCTCGGCGGTCTGCTCTGCGGCGCGGTCGGCGGCCTCGGCGGCCTGTCCGTCCTGCCGGACGTCCTCGGGCTGGGTGTTCTCGTCGGGCTGCTTGTCCTGGCTCATGCCGGGCTCCTCTCATGCGGCCGCGTCCGGTGCGGCCGGAAGTCTGCGTGCCCCTGGTGGGGCGGGGACGACGACGGCGGGTCGGCTCCGCAGCGTCGGGCTGCGGTCTGCCGGCCCGCCGTCGTCGGATGAAGGTCACCGGTCCCGGCCGGCCGTCGGCATCAGGTGCCGCCGGCCGGCCCGCGCCGGATCAGTCCTTCTTCTCGTCGTCCTCGTCGACCACCTCGGCGTCGACGACGTCCTCGTCGGCGCCGTCGGCCTGGTCCGCGCCCGGCTGCTCGCCGGCGGCGGCGCCGTCGGCCTGCTGCTGGGCGTAGAGGGCCTCGCCGATCTTGACCTGGGACGCCTGGAGCTTCTCGAACGCGGCCTTGACCTCGTCGTCGTTGTCCTGCTTCTCCAGAGCGGCCTTGAGGGCGTCGACGTCGGCCTGGACCTCGGTCTTCACCTCATCCGAGAGCTTCTCGCCGTTCTCCTTGAGGAGCTTGTCCACGGCGTAGGCCGACTGCTCGGCCTGGTTGCGCTGCTCGGCGGCCTCGCGGCGCTTCTTGTCCTCCTCCGCGTGGGCCTCGGCGTCCTTGACCATGCGGTCGATGTCCTCCTGGGAGAGCGAGGAGCCGCCGGTGATGGTCATGGACTGCTCGGTGCCGGTGCCCTTGTCCTTGGCGGACACGTGGACGATGCCGTTGGCGTCGATGTCGAAGGTGACCTCGATCTGCGGCATGCCGCGCGGGGCCGGCGCGATGCCGGTCAGCTCGAACGTGCCGAGGTTCTTGTTGTCCCGGGTGAACTCGCGCTCGCCCTGGAACACCTGGATGGACACGGACGGCTGGTTGTCCTCGGCGGTGGTGAAGGTCTCCGAGCGCTTGGTCGGGATGGCGGTGTTGCGCTCGATGAGCTTGGCCATCACGCCGCCCTTGGTCTCGATGCCCAGCGACAGCGGGGTCACGTCGATCAGCAGGACGTCCTTGCGCTCACCGGCAAGCACGCCGGCCTGCAGGGAGGCGCCGATGGCGACGACCTCGTCCGGGTTCACGCCCTTGTTCGGCTCCTTGCCGCCGGTGAGCTCCTTGACGAGCTCGGTCACGGCCGGCATGCGGGTGGAGCCGCCCACCAGGACCACGTGGTCGATGTCGCCGACCTTCACGCCGGCCTCGGCGATCACGTCGTCGAACGGCTTGCGGGTGCGCTCCAGCAGGTCCGCGGTGAGGTCCTGGAACTTCGCACGGGAGAGGTGCTCGTCCAGGTGCACCGGGCCCTCCGGGGTCACGGAGAGGTACTGCAGGGAGATGTTGGTGCTGGTCGCGGAGGACAGCTCCTTCTTCGCCTGCTCGGCGGCCTCCTTGAGGCGCTGAAGGGCGATCTTGTCCTTGGACAGGTCGGCGCCCTTGGCCTTGGCCTGCTGCAGCAGCCAGTCCACCACCCGCTGGTCCCAGTCGTCGCCGCCGAGGCGGTTGTCGCCGGAGGTCGCGCGGACCTGGATGGTGGAGAAGTCGTCCTCGTCCTTGCCCACCTCGAGGAGGGACACGTCGAAGGTGCCGCCGCCGAGGTCGAAGACGAGGATGAGCTCGTCCTCCTTGCCCTTCTCGAGGCCGTAGGCCAGGGCGGCCGCGGTCGGCTCGTTGATGATGCGGGACACGTTCAGGCCCGCGATCTCGCCGGCCTCCTTGGTGGCCTGGCGCTCGGCGTCGTTGAAGTAGGCCGGGACGGTGATCACCGCGTCGGTGACCTTCTCGCCCAGGTACTCCTCGGCGTCGTGCTTCAGCTTCATCAGGGTGCGCGCGGAGATCTCCTGCGCCGTGTACTTCTTGCCGTCCACCTCGGTGGTCCAGTCGGTGCCCATGTGGCGCTTGACCGAGGCCAGGGTGCGGTCCGGGTTGTTGACGGCCTGGCGCTTGGCGACCTCGCCGACCAGCACCTCGCCGGACTTGGAGAAGGCGACCACCGACGGGGTGGTGCGTGCGCCCTCGGCGTTCGCGATGACGACCGGGTCGCCACCCTCGAGGACGGCGACCACGGAGTTGGTGGTGCCCAGGTCGATACCCACTGCTCGCGACATCATGTGTCCTTTCGTCGACTGCTGCTCGAGGTGACCGCGGCCGACCGGTGCCGGCCGCCCTTGAGCGTTCTGGACTCAACCTGCCACCGGAGCGGAAGGCCTGTCAAGAAACCTGAGTCACCTCGACTCATGTTCTGGTGTCGTGCAGTACAACCCCACCCCCGGGGACTTCATTCCCGGCGCCTGGTGATCCTCGTCACATCCCTGCCGGACCCGCTCTCGGGCATCTCGCGGGCGCCCTCCCGGGCTTCCCTCGGAAGCGCTCGCGGCGCCCGCGCGGAGCCCTGCCGAGCCCATCGCAGTGTCGGCGCACAGGTGCTGACTAGACTTCTGAAGATCGGACCCGCAACCCAGGAGTGACACGTGTTCATCCTCTCGAGTCGCATGCGACCCACAGAGCAGTTCGAGGGATACGCCTTCGTCGGCACGGACTACGTGCACGGGCCCGCGGGCATGGCCGCGTATCGCGCGCGCACCGGCCGCACCGTCGGCCCCGGCGAGGACGGCTGCTACGTGGTCGCACGCCGGGCGGGCAGGCTCTTCGGCCGCCGCTTCGAGGTGGGCACGGACGCCAGCGGTCTGGGCCGTCTCTTCCTCTACCGCAGCGGCGACGAATGGGCGCTCGGCTCCTCCTACAGCGGGCTGGTGGAGCACCTGCGCGCCGAGGGCATGACGCTCACGCCCCGGCTCGGCAGGCTCCGTCCGTTCGCCCTCCGCCAGACGCTGACCATGCAGCTGTCCACCTTCCAGACGCCGTTCGACGAGATCCGACTCCTGCCGGTCGGCACCGTCGCGGTGATCCGCGGGGGCGTCCTCGTGCTCGAGCGCGCCCCCGAGCTCGAGCCGCTCGAGTACGAGGCGGCGCTCCAGCAGTACCTCGACGTCTGGCGCGGGCGCACCCGCACCCTGCTCGCGGACCCGCGGGTCACCTTCACCGCGGACCTCAGCGGCGGCGTGGACTCCCGCACGGTGTTCGCGTTCCTCCTCGAGTCCGGCCTGTTCCGCACGGACTCGGACCGGTTCTGGCTGCACTCGGGCGTCAACCAGAAGGAGGACCTGGCCGTCGCGAAGGGGATCGCCGAGGCCCACGGCCTGACGGTGAACGGCCCCAAGCCGCCCTCCCGCACCCTGATCTCCGGGTCCCGCGCCTACCGCCACTGGCGGGAGAACAGCCTCGGCGTGTACACCCCGGTCTACATGTCCTCGACGTTCCAGAACCCGTTCGAGGTGCATGCACACGGCGGCGGTGGCGGCACCATCAAGCAGTACTACCGGCATGCCGAGCCGCTGCGCCTGCTGGAGCCGCTCGAGGGGAAGATGCCCGCCGCCGACTTCGCCCTCTGGCAGGAGGAGATGGCCACCACGCAGGAGCAGCTGAAGCAGATCGCCCCGGGCGTCGTGCCGAGCATCCAGCACTACCTCGAGTTCCGGAACCGCTTCCACTTCGGCCACATCCCGAAGGCCCGCCCGCTGTTCATGCCGCTCAACTCGAAGTACGCCATCCGGGCGCTGACCGCCCTCCCCCAGGACGTGCGCCGCCGCTTCTACTTCGACGTCATGGAGTCCCTCGTCCCCGGACTCAAGGACGTGGACTACGACAGCGCCCGCAAGGCACCCACCGCGCAGGAGCTCGAGAGCCTGCTCGTCCTGCCCGCCTCGGACCGGCTCGCCGCCGGCACGGCCTACGGCGACGACACGGTCGAGGCAGCCGACCCGGACGATCCCCTGTCCGCCGGCTTCCAGCGCTGGCTGCAGGACATCGACCGGGCCGCCGCCCGCCCGGAGGTGCGTCGCTTCATCATGGGCCGTGCCATGGCGCGCACGGACCGCACCGTGGGGGCCCTGCGCGCGCTGGGCAAGCCCTTCCATTCCCACTCCGGTCACTCCGTGGCGCTGTCCCACCTGCTGATGGTGGACTTCACCCTCGGCGACTGACCGACGCCCCACGCCCGCCGTGGCGGGACGACGACGGCCCGCACCCTCTCCGCGGTGGGCGCGGGCCGTCGTCGGGAAGGGCCCGGCAGGACCCGGGTCAGGCGGCCTCGGCGGGCCACCAGACCTTCGGGCCGATGTCACGCACGAGCGCGGGGATCAGCAGGGTGCGGACCACGAGGGTGTCCAGCAGCACGCCGAAGGCCACGATGAACCCGAGCTGCACCATGAACATCAGCGGGATCACGGCCAGCGCCGCGAACGTCGCGGCGAGCACCACGCCGGCGGAGGTGATGACGCCACCGGTGACCGTGAGCGCCTTGAGGACTCCGGCCCGGGTGCCGACCACGCCCGCCTCCTCGCGCGTGCGAGTCATGAGGAAGATCGTGTAGTCCACGCCGAGCGCCACGAGGAACACGAAGCCGTACAGCGGCACGGTCGGGTCCGCCCCCGGATACTCGAAGACGTGGTTGAACACGAGCGCCGAGACTCCCATCGCGGTGCCGAAGCTGATGACGGTGGCCGCCACCAGCAGGACGGCTGCCAGCACGGAGCGGAGCAGCACCATCAGGATGAGCAGCACCACCACCAGTACCAGCGGGATGATGACCACGAGGTCGCGCTGGGCGGTGTCGTTGGTGTCCAGCGCCTCGGCCGCGGTGCCGCCCACGAGGGTGTCGCCCGGGATGCCCTGCAGCTCGGTGCGGATCGTCTCGATGGTCTGCTGCGCTTCGAGGGACTCGGCCGGGTCGGCCAGGGTCACGGAGAACAGCACGTGGCCGTCCACCTCGAGCGGCGGCAGGTCCCTCGGCGGGGTCTCCGCCGGGGCGCCGCCCTCAGCCTCGAGCTGGACCTCGGCGACGCCGTCGGTGCCCTCGAGGATCTCCTGTGCGCGGTAGCGCTCGTCCACCGGCACCACGATGTTCGCCGGGGAGCCGGAGCCGGCGGCGAAGTGCTCCGAGAGCACGGCCTGGCCGGCCTTCGCGTCGGACTCGCCCAGGATCACGTCGGTCTGGGAGACGCCCGAGGCGTTGAGCTGGGTGATGCCGGCGGCCACGGCGAGCAGCACGGCGGCGGTGACGATCCAGACCGCGCGGGCGTGGCGGGCCACGAAGGCGGCCGAGCGCGTCCAGATCCCATGGTCGTTCTCGAGGCCGGCGATCGGATGGCCCTCGGCGTCCTCCGGCTGGCGGTAGGACCTGCCCTCGGCGGCCAGCCTCTCCCTGCGGGCGCGGGCGTTCGCCGGTGACGGGATGTTCGGCCAGAAGGCGACACGGCCGAGCAGCTGGAGGATCCCCGGAAGCATGGTGAGCGCGGCGAGCCAGGCGAAGAGGATGCCGGAGGCGGCGATCGGGCCGAGCGAGCGGTTCGAGTTCAGGTCGGAGAACAGCAGGCAGAGCAGGGCGATCGCCACGGTGGACGCCGAGGCGGTGATGGCGCCGAAGCTGCCGCGGACCGCCGCCACGAGGGCGTCGAACACGTGCTCGCGGACCAGCAGCTCCTCGCGGTGGCGGGCCACCAGGAGCAGGCAGTAGTCCGTGGAGGCGCCGATCACGAGGATCGAGAGGATGCCCTGGGACTGGCCGTTGAGCTGGATCCAGTCCCAGCGGGCCATCCAGTACACGGCCACGATCGCGGCGCACAACGCACCCATGGCGGTCAGCAGCACGACGATAGGCAGCAGCACCGAGCGGTACACGACCACGAGGATCACGAACACCACCGTCAGTGCGACGGCGAGCAGGATGCCGTCGATGCCGGCGAACGCGCCGCCCAGGTCCGAGGCCAGGCCGGCCGGGCCGGTCACGTGCCACTGCGTGTCCGCCAGCGAGGAGTCCTGCACGGCGGGGTCGTCCGCGGTGGTCTGGGCCAGCACGGTGCGCAGCTGATCCACCACGGAGTCGAGCTCGGGGGCCCCGTCCGAGGTGTCCACGAGGGCGATGAGCTGGAGCGCCCCGCCGTCCTCGCTCGGGAACGGGCCCACGACCTCCTGCACACCCTCGACGTCCTTCAGGGCGCCGGTGAGCGCTTCGACGGCGGGGGCGTCCACTTGGGGATCGACGTCCGCCTCGCCCGCGACGACTGCCGGCACGGCTTCGCCCTGACGGAACTTCGCAGCCTCCTCGGAGGCGAGCGTGGACTCGGCTCCCGCCGGCAGGAAGGTCGCCTGGTCGTTGGAGGAGACCTCGGAGATCGCGCCGAACGTCGGGCCGCCGAAGCCCATCGCCGCGAACCACAGGACGGACAGGATCACGGCCAGGCCGGTGCGCAGGCCTGCTGACGGGCGCTTCGCACCTGCCAGCGGGGCGGGCGCGCCGGACTCGGCGCCCGCGCGCCGGCCGTCCGCGGCCGGGTCGTCTGCGGGGGCGGTCCCCCGGCGTCCGGCACGGGCCGGCGGAGAACGGTACTCGTCGAGAGGTGAGACAGCGGAGGCGTCCGCACCGGGCGCGCGTGAAGGCATGGGACAACCCTACGGTGGTTCGACCGTCAAACCAACTGGATGTGGGCGAGTAGACTCCAGGACTGTGAACTCCGCGCCCGACCCTCACGACTCCCTGCATGCGGTGACGACCGCCCTGCGGGACTTCGGGGAGAGCGCGGACCGGATGGTGGACCTGGCCGGACGCGCCGTCGGCCTCTACCGCACAGACCTGCGCGCCCTGAGCATCCTCATGCGCCGCGCCTCTGCCGGTCTGGAGACCAGCGCCTCGGACCTCGGCGGCCACCTGCGCCTCACCAAGCCCGCGACGACCGCTGTGGTGGACCGGCTCGTCGAGTCCGGCCACGCCACCCGCGCACGTTCCCAGCAGGACCGCCGCCGCGTGCTGGTCCACCACACCGACTCCGCCGTCCGCGACGGCATGGCGGCCTTCGCCCCCATGGGCGGCGCGCTGCGCGCCGCCCTCGCGGACTTCACCGACGAGGAGCTGCGGACGGCCCTGCAGGTCATCCGCACCGCGACCGCCTCGCTCACCGAGCTCGAGTCGACCCTCCCCGCACAGGACTCCGCCGCGGAGCCCCGGGAAGACGCCCGAGAGGCTTCGTGAACGTGAGCAGGTCGCCTGCCTCGGACGGCCGCGCCGCCCCGTCCCACGGCCCCGTCCTGGTCGGCGTGGACGGCCGCTCCGGCTCCGGGAAGACCACCCTCGCGGCCGCACTCGTCGACCGGCTCTCGCCGTTCGCCGAGGTCCGCCTGCTCGCCCTCGAGCAGATGTACCCCGGCTGGGACGGCCTGGCGGCCGTCACCGACGACGACGGGCCCTACGTGGCTGCGCTGCGTCGCCTGGCGGCGGGGGCGCCTGCCGACGTGCCCACCTGGGACTGGCACGAGGGCCGACCCGGCCCACGGCGGACCGTGGCGCCCGCCGACGTGGTGGTCTGCGAGGGGGTCGGCGCGCTCTGCCGCGGCGCCCGCAGCCTGCTGACCCTCGGCGTCTGGGTGGATGCCGACGACGCCGACCGGCGCACCCTCGCCCTCGCCCGCGACGGCGAGGTCTATGCCCCGCACTGGAACCGCTGGGCGGCGCAGGAGGAGCGTTACCTGACGGACCACTCCCCCGCGCACGCCGCCGGCCTGCGGGTGCGCCTGCACTGAGCCGAGACCAGCCCTGGACGGGATCTGATCTGGGACGATGTGGGCGAAGTCACCTGATGCGCCACCTCATTAGCGGAGCACAGCGCTCCGCTTACGAATATAGTGGGAGCGGCGACCTGTCCGCCGCCTCGCGCCTGACACACGTCTCGTCACGGAAGGCCTCCCCTCCTCATGGCAAAGCTCCTGTACCGCCTCGGCATCGCCTCGGCGCGGCGCCCGTTCGTCGCGATCGTCGCCTGGCTCGTGGCCCTCGCCCTCGCCGTCGGCTCCTTCCTCGCCTTCGGCGGCACCCTGTCCTCCGCCGTGGACATCCCGAACACGCGCACAGCGCAGCTGACGGACCGCCTCGAGCGCGAGTTCCCGGACGCGGCGAAGGGCTCGGGCAGCGTCGTCTTCGCCACCGAGGACGGCTCTGCGTTCACCCGGTCCCAGCGCCAGGAGATCGCCAAGCTGATGAAGGAGGTCGAGGGCGTCGACGTCGTGGACGAGACGCAGAACCCGTTCGCCCTCCAGAAGGAGCTGGACGACGCGAAGACCCAGGTCACCGACGGCAGGCAGGAGCTGGAGAAGGGCGAGAAGCGGGTCTCCGACGGCAAGGAGCAGATCGCCGACGGCAAGACCCAGCTGGCCGAGGGCGAGAAGCAGATCGAGGACAACCAGGCCCAGCTCGACGACGCGAAGACCCAGCTCGACGAGGCCGAGCCGCAGATCACCTCCGGCAAGGCCGAGCTGGACGCCGCCAAGGATCAGCTGGACGCCGGCAAGGCCGAGCTCGACGCCGCCAAGGAGCAGCTGGACGCCGGCCGTGCCGAGCTCGACTCCTCCAAGCAGCAGCTCGACGCCGGCCAGGCCGAGCTGGACTCCAAGGCGCAGGAGCTCGAGCAGGGCGAACAGCAGCTGGAGGCCGGGCAGGCCGAGCTCGATGCCGGGCAGGCCGAGCTCGAGAAGTCCACGCCGCAGCTGGACGCTGCGAAGGCCGAGCTCGACTCCTCGAAGCAGCAGCTCGACGCCGGCCAGGCCCAGCTGGACGCCGCCAAGGAACAGGCGATCGCCCAGGGCATGACCGAGAAGCAGGCCGAGCAGCAGTTCGCTGACCAGCAGGCCGAGCTGGACGCCGGCCGGCAGCAGTACGAGCAGGGCCTCGCCCGGTGGGAGGCCGGCCAGGCCGAGTACGAGCAGGGTGCCCGGCGCATCGAGGCCGGCCGCGCCGAGCTCGAGCAGTCCCGCACCCAGCTCGAGCAGGGCAGCGCCCAGCTGGAGCAGGGCCGTGCCGAGCTCGAGGCCGGCCGCCAGCAGTACGAGCAGGGCGAGGCCGAGTGGCAGGCCGGCAAGGCCGAGTACGACCGTGGTCTGGCCGAGTGGCAGGCCGGCAAGGCCGAGTACGACCGCGGTCTGGCCGAGTGGCAGGCCGGCAAGGCCGAGTACGACTCCGGCCGCGCCCAGTGGCAGCAGGGGCAGGAGCAGCTCGACGCCGGCAAGGCCGAGCTCAAGTCCAAGAAGGAGCAGCTCGCCCAGGCCGAGCAGGACCTCGCCGAGGGCGAGCGCCGGATCGAACAGAACCGCCCGCAGCTCGAGCGCGGCGAACGCACCCTCGCCCTCACCGAGGACTTCCGTGCGGTCTCCGAGAAGGGCGACGTGGCCATGGGCCGCGTGGTCTTCGGCATGCCGACCATGGACCTGGAGACCGAGCAGAAGGAGGAGGTCACCTCCCTGCTGACCGACGCGGACATCGAGGGCGTGGACATCTACCCGGACCAGCAGCTCAACGCGTCCGTTCCGCAGGTGATGGGCCCGGCCGAGGTGGTCGGCCTGATCGTCGCCGCCATCGTGCTGGTGATCATGCTCGGCACGCTGGCCGCGGCCGGCCTGCCCCTGCTCAACGCCCTGATCGGCGTGGGTGTGGGCGTCGCCGGCGCCCTGGCCTTCTCCGGCGTCGTGGAGATGATGTCCGTGACCCCGGTGCTGGGCATCATGCTCGGTCTTGCCGTGGGCATCGACTACGCGCTGTTCATCGTCAACCGCCACCGGCAGCAGCTGAAGGCCGGCATGCCCGTGCACGAGTCCATCGGCCTGGCCAACGGCACCTCCGGCAACGCGGTGGTGTTCGCGGGCCTGACCGTGATCATCGCCCTGGCCGCGCTGAACGTCACCGGCATCCCGTTCCTGGGCCTGATGGGCACGGTGGCTGCGGCCTGCGTGGCGATCGCCGTGCTGGTCGCCGTGACCCTGACCCCGGCTCTGCTGGCCCTGATCGGGCCGAAGGCGCTGAACAAGAAGGAGCGCGCCCGTGTGGAGGCCGGGGAGCTGCAGCCGCTGCACGGTGACAAGCCGACCCGCGGCGGGGCCGAGCGCACCCGGATGTCCACCGGATCCGCGGTCGTGACCTCGCTCGCGGCGATCGTGGCCCTGGTGGTGATCGCCCTTCCGTTCGGCTCCATGCGCCTGGGCCTGCCCGACGGCGGCTCCGAGCCGCTCGGTTCCAGCTCCGAGCGCGCCTACACGCTCACCGGCGAGGCCTTCGGCGACGGCTACAACGGCCCGCTCGTGGTGACCGCGGACCTGCCGAAGGGGCTGTCCGGGGACGAGGCAACAGACCTGCAGCTCACGGTCGCCGAGCAGGTGGCGCAGATGGACCACGTGAAGGCGGCGGTGCCCGCGGCCCTGAACGGGGACCGCTCGCTGGCCATGATCCAGGTCATCCCGGAGGAGGGTCCGAACGCGATCTCCACCGAGGAGCTCGTGCAGACCCTGCGCTCCACCGAGGCGGCGGGCGAGGCCACCGGCCTCGACGTGGCCGGCGTGACCAGCGGATTCATCGACGTCTCTGCGAAGCTCTCCGAGGCCCTGCCGCTGTACCTCACCCTGGTGGTGGGCCTGTCCCTGGTCATCATGGTGCTGGTGTTCCGGTCCCTGCTGGTCCCGCTGATCGCCACCGGCGGCTTCATCCTCTCGGTGTTCGCCGCGATGGGCGCGGTCGTGGCCATCTACCAGTGGGGCTGGCTCAGCTCGATCTTCGGCGTGCACTCCCCGGGCCCGGTGCTCAGCTTCCTGCCGACCATCATGATCGGCGTGCTGTTCGGCCTGGCCATGGACTACCAGCTGTTCATCGCCTCCGGCATGCGCGAGGCCTACGCCCACGGCAAGCCCGCCCGCGAGGCCGTGCTCTCCGGTCTGCGCGCCGGCCGCTCCGTGGTGATCGCCGCCGCGATCATCATGGTCTCGGTGTTCGGCGGCTTCATCTTCGCCCACGACGCGATGATCCGCCCGATCGGCTTCGGCCTCACCGTGGGCGTGCTCTTCGACGCCTTCGTGGTGCGCCTGCTGCTGATGCCGGCGGTCATGCACCTGCTGGGACCGGCGGCCTGGTGGCTGCCGGGCTGGCTGGACCGCATCCTGCCGGACGTGGACGTCGAGGGCGCCAAGCTCGAGGGCGACCACGAGGCCCCGGCCGGGGACCGCACGGTCACCGGTGAGATCCCGCAGGTCCAGACCCCGCCCACGCACTGATCCTCCCGCCGCCGCCCGGCCCCGCAACAGGCCGCCGGGCACGCGGCACCGACCGACGCCGTCGGACACGTCGCCGCCTGGCCCGGGCACTACCCTGGGGGCCATGAGCACCGTGTCCGGCGGCGTCGCCGCCTCCCGTGAAGTCCTCGTCCTGCTGCGTCCCTCCGGGGTCGCCGGGCTCGTCCCCGAGCTCGCGGACCCCTCGGCCCCGCACCTCACCGTGAAGGACCAGGGCGTGTCCCGCGGCGACGGCCTGTTCGAGACCGCCCTCGCGGTCCCGGGCGATCACGGTGCGCTGACTGTCCGCAAGCTCGGCGCGCACCTGGGCCGCCTGGGAGGCTCCGCGGAGATCCTCGACCTGCCGGTGCCCTCCCCCGCCCAGTGGCGCCAGGCGATCGACATGGGCCTCGCGGAGTTCGCCCGCTCCTGCCCCGGCACCGCCGCCACCGTGAAGCTCACCGTGACCCGCGGCCCGGAGACGGCCGCAGGCCTCGCCCCGCAGCCCACCGCCTGGGTGCTGCTCACCGCCACGGCCCTGCCGGACCCGTCAGTGCGTCCGGCCGGCCTGCGCGTGCTCCTGCTGAACCGCGGCCTGGACTCCCGGGTGGCCGACAAGGCCCCGTGGCTGCTTGCCGGCGCCAAGACGCTGTCCTACGCGGTGAACATGGCCGCCCTGCGTCACGCCAAGGCCAACGGCGCGGACGACGTCCTGTTCGTGTCCTCGGACGGCCAGCTCCTCGAGGGGCCGACGTCCACAGCGCTGCTCGTCCGCCGCAACGCCGAGGGCCGCCGCGAGCTCGTCACCCCGCTGCGTCAGCAGGGCATCCTCGCCGGCACCTCCCAGGCCGTGGTGTTCGCCGCCGCCGAGAGGGAGGGCTGGCCGCTGGGCTACGGACCGCTGACTCCGGCCGACCTGGAGGGCATCGAGGGCCTGTGGCTGGCCTCCTCCGTGCGCGGGGTGGCCCCGGTGCTCAGCGTGGACGGTGAGCCGCTCCCTGTGGACGACGAGCTGACCGACCGGCTGAACGCGTGGCTCCGCGAGGACCGGGACCCGGGCGCGCACGCCGTCACCGTGGACTGAGCGGCGTCCGCCGGAGCCCTGCGGCCCGCCGCCGCCGACGGGGCGCGTCGCGTGCCGTGCCTGCGCGTGGGCCCCGCCGGTAGGCTGGGGCGCAGACATCCGCCGAACCGACCGTTCCGGCCCCTCGCCCCGAAGGAGAACCCCCTCCATGAACACCGTCCTGCAGAAGCTCCTCGCCACCGGCATCACCATCGCCGGAGGCATGGTCGGCTCGCAGCTGGTCACGACCGGCTGGCGCCTCGCCACCGGCCACGAAGCCCCGCGCGACGCCACCGACGACGAGCTGCCCCTGGTGGAGGCCCTGTCCTTCGCCTTCATCTCGGCCGGCATCTCGGCCCTGATCAAGGTCGCCGGCCAGCGCGGCGCCGGCACCGCCATGCGCCGCTTCGAGGCGAAGACCGCCAAGAGCATCGACAACGAGGTCTGACCCTCACCGAGCCGCTCCTCGGCTCCCGCAGGGAGCCGGAGTGCTCCCACCCGCTGCACGATGACGGCGCGGCACCCGGTCAGGGTGCCGCGCCGTCGTCGTGGTGTCAGGAGGCGGCGGAGGACGTCAGCGGGTCCCGCCGTCCTTCCGGCTCACCGGGGTGTCGACAGGCTTCGGGGCGGAGCCGTCCGGGGAGACCACCGGCTGGGGCGCGGTGTCCGCGGGATGCTCGCTGTGCCGTCCCCGACGGACGACGTCGGCGAGCTCGTCCCGGTCCAGCAGGTCGCGCTTGACGTGACGGGTGCGGTAGCCGGCACGTGCCACCAGATGGGCGGCCACGGGCGCGGTGATCATCTGCAGCAGCCACGCGAAGAACAGGATGGGCAGCCAGACCCACGACCGCCACACGACGGCCAGGCCGGCGAGCATGAGCAGCAGGCCGAGGACCTGGGGCTTGGCGGCGGCGTGGATGCGGGTGAGCAGGTCCGGGAGCACCGTCAGGCCCACGCCGGCCACGAGCGAGAGGGACGCACCGAGGATCAGCAGCACGGCGGCGACCGTGTCCCAGAGCAGTGCAGTGTCAGCCACGGGACTCCTCCTTCACAGCCGAGGGCGTGCGCGGCGCGTGGTCCGCGGTGGAGGGGTCCGGGCGCATCTGCGCGCCGGCCTCCTGGGTGTGGTCCGGACGGTTGTCCTCCACGAAGCGGGCCAGGGTCACCGAGCCCACGAATCCGACCATCGAGGCGAGCACGACCAGCACGATGGTGTTGGTGTGCCGGTTGACGGCCATCTCCAGGACCAGGGCGCCGGAGAGGACCACGAGCAGCACGTCGGACCCGATGGCCCGGTCCAGCAGGGAGGGGCCACGGACGATGCGGAAGATCGCGCCGACCGCGCCGACCGCCAGCAGCAGGCCGGCCACGACGGCGGCGACGAACAGGGGCGTGCTCATCGGCGCTCTGCCTCCTCGGCGTCGGCGAAGGGACGGTGGATGTGCGGCGGATGACGGCGGTACTCGTCCATGTCCTCGTACGGCGGGGCACTGTCCGGGTACCGGCGCACCAGCTCGAGGTCCGCGGCGGAGCCGACGGCCCGGATGATGCGGGCCTCCACGCGCAGGGCGTTGCGCCGGATGCGGTCGACACGTTCCTCGCCGGCGGCGTCCAGGCAGTGCAGGTACAGGGTGGCGGTGGCGCGGTCCACGTCCGGGACGATCGAGCCGGGCACGAGGGCCAGAGCGTGGCTGGTCAGGGTGACGATCAGGTCGTCGTGGCTGCGCAGGCGGACCTCCACGACGGAGTGCCGGGAGCTGCGGGGCCGGAGGAGGACCACCATGGAGACGGCGATGGACGCCGCCACCACGTCCTTGAGGAAGGTCAGCGTGAACACCAGGATCCCCCAGGGATGGAAGCGCCCGGGGAACTGCACCGGCGGCAGCGGCAGCAGCCGCTTCAGCAGCAGGGCGAACAGCAGGCCCACGAGCATGACCCCCGGGGTGAAGTCCTGCCACAGGGCGCACCAGAGCAGGACCATGACGACCACCACCGGCCACTGCGTGAGCTGGGCGCGCAGACCGGTGGGGCGGGTCCGTGCGGTCGTGTCAGCGTCCGTCATGGCCCTCCTCCGTCGGGTCGTCCGCCAGGTCCTCCGCGGCCTCCTCGGCGGCGGCCTCCCCCAGCACGGCGGTGATGTACGGGGTGCGGTCCATCATGTCCTGGGCCGCCTGGTCCGAAAGGTCGTAGAGCGGGCCGGCGAAGACGGTGAACGCCACGCTCAGCGCGACCAGGCCGGCGGTCGGCAGGACCAGGCCCATGCTCAGCGGCTTGGGTCGGCGGCCAGAGGCCTTGGCCCGTTGGTAGGCGGAGACCAGCTGCGCCGGCGGGTGCTCGACGTCGTCGATGCGGCGCCAGAAGGCACGCGCCCAGGCGCGGACCACCACGAGCAGCGTCAAGAGGGACACGATCACGGAGACCGCGACGAGCACCCAGGCCAGCGGGGTGGCCTGCTCGACGCCGCCCGCCAGCAGGCCGATCTTGCCGAAGAAGCCGGAGAACGGCGGGATGCCGGCGAGGTTCATGGCGGGGATGAAGAACAGGACCGCCACCAGGGGCGAGACGAAGGCCAGCGAGCCGAGCCGGTCGATGTTCGCCGTGCCCGCCCGGTTCTCGATGAGGCCGGTGACCAGGAACATGCCGGTCTGCACGGTGATGTGGTGGGCCACGTAGAACACCGTGGCCGCCAGGCCGAGCTCGGAGGCCAGGCCCAGGCCGAAGATCATGTAGCCGATGTGCGAGACGAGCGTGAAGGACAGGATTCGCTTCAGGTCCGACTGGGCGAGGGCGCCCAGGATGCCCACCACCATGGTCAGCGCCGCCACGACCATCAGGAGTGTGTTGACGTGCTCTCCCGGGAACAGCAGCGTCTCGGTCCGGATCAGCGCGTAGACGCCGACCTTCGTCAGCAGGCCCGCGAAGACCGCGGTGACGGGGGCGGGGGCGGTCGGGTAGGAGTCAGGCAGCCAGAAGGACAGCGGGAACACCGCCGCCTTGATCGCGAAGCCCACGAGCAGCATCACGTGCAGGACCATCTGGACGTCCGTGGGCAGGTCGCCGAGCTTGCCTGCCAGGTCCGCCATGTTCACGGTGCCGGTGGCCGCGTAGATCATGGCGATCGCCACGAGGAACACCATGGAGGAGATCACGGACACCACCACATAGGTGATGCCGGCGCGGATGCGCTGGCCGGTGCCGCCCAGGGTGAGCAGCACATAGGAGGCGGTCAGCAGGATCTCGAAGCCCACGTAGAGGTTGAAGAGGTCACCGGCGAGGAAGGCGTTGGACACGCCCGCCACGAGGATCAGGTAGGTGGGGTGGAAGATCGAGACGGGCCCGCCCTCGTCTTCGTCCACCACGCCCTGCGCAGTGGCGTAGAGCAGCACCGCAAGGGTGATGAACGAGGAGATCACGAGCATCAGCGCGGACAGGCGGTCCACGACAAGGGAGATGCCGATCGGGGGGAGCCAGCCGCCGATGTTCACCGCGGCGGCACCCGTCTCCCAGACGACGGCCAGCAGGCCGACGTTGAGCACGAGCGTCAGAGCGAGGGTCAGGATCGTGAGGGTGATCTGCGCGCGCGGACGGCGCACGAGCGTGAAGGTCAGAGCCGCGCCGAGCACGGGCAGCAGGACGGCCAGCGGGGCCAGGTCCGTCAGCGGAGTCGAGCCGAGCATGATCACGGGCGCTCACGCTCCTCACGGGCGGTGCCGGCCGGGCGGGACCCGCCGGTGACTGTGTGGTCCGCGGACGTGTCCCGGGACCTGCCTGCGGGGTGGCCGCGGCGGGCGGACACCTCGCGGACGGCCTTGCGCTCCTCGGAGGTGTGCTCGTAGTCCGCGTTGGGATCGCAGGAGTCGTCCAGGAACTCTGAGGTCTCCTCCTCGAGCTCGGAGTCCTCCTCCGCGTCGAAGGCCTCCTGGGAGGCCACCTTGACGTCCTCGGGGTCCACGGCCACGACGTCCTCGCGGCTGAGCAGCCAGGAGCGGTAGATCATGGCGACCAGGAACGCGGTGACGGCGAAGCCGATGACGATGGCGGTCAGCATGAGCGCCTGCGGCAGCGGGTCGGAGTAGGTCGTGGGGTCCTTGCCCTCGATGCGGATCGGGGCGTCGCCGGACCGGCCCCCGGTGATCAGCAGCAGCATGATCGTGGCGTTGGTGATCAGCATGATCCCGAACAGGATGCGGGTCAGGGTGCGCTCGAGCAGCATGTAGATGCCACCGGCGTACATCACGCCCATGGCGACCAGCAGGGCGAGGTCGATGCTCATCATCGTCCGGCCTCCTCGGCGGTCGTCGGGGCGGTGGTCGGGGTGCCGTTGCCGGCGGGGCCCTGCACAGGGGGGCGGCTGCGACCGGCCACGGCACCGGAGGCGCCGGCGCGGTGGTGGCGGCGCCGCCGGTGCATCCGGGCCTTCTCGCGAGCCATGCGGGCCTCGTCGCCGCGACGGTCGATCTCGGAGCCCAGGGAGCGGAGCACGTCCAGGACGAGGCCGATCACCACGAGGTACACGCCGATGTCGAACACGGTGGCGGTGACGAGCTTGACGTCCCCGAGCAGGAACAGGTCGTGGAACTCGACGTGCGCGGACTGCAGGACCTGCCCGCCGAAGAACAGCGGGAACAGGCCGGTCAGGGAGGCCAGGGCCAGGCCCGCGCCGAGGAGTACACCCGAGGGGACCCGGATCGCGTTCTGCAGCTCGTAGCGGCCACCGGCAAGGTAGCGCAGGGTGAGCGCCAGGCCGGCCAGCAGGCCGCCGGCGAAGCCGCCGCCGGGGGTGTTGTGCCCGGCCAGGAGCAGGTACAGGGAGAACAGCACCATCGGGTGGAACATCAGTCGGGTGATGACCTCGAACACGATGGACCGGCGCTCCGGAGCCAGGGTGCGGCCTCCCTCGAGCCAGAAGGAGGAGTCGTTCACCGCGAAGCGGCGCACGGTGGAGAGCACGGCGGTGCCCATGGCGGACTCGGAGGTGATGCGGCCGACCGAGCCGGTCTTCACGTCGGCGAGGGCACGGCCACGACGGTCGCGGTGCTGGAGGAACACCAGGGAGACCACGCCGGTGGCGGCCGCCGCCAGCACCGTGATCTCGCCCCAGGTGTCCCAGGCACGGATGTCCACGAGGGTCACGTTGACCACGTTGCTTCCGTAGCCGTCCGCGTAGGCCAGCTCCGGCATGTCCACGGAGATCGGGGCGGCGGTGCGGGCGGCCAGCGCGGTCGCGGCCACCCACATCATCACCAGGGCGAAGGACACGGCGATCAACACCGGGGGCCAGCGGCGGCCGTGGCCCGAGGCGCGCCGGTCCCAGCTGGCCGGCAGGGAGCGCAGGCCGAGCACGAGGGTGACGAGGACGATCGTCTCCACGAGCACCTGGGTGATGGCGAGGTCCGGGGCGCCGCGGAAGGCGAAGATGGCGGCGGCGCCGTAGCCGGTGATGGCCACCAGCAGCGCGGCCATGAAGCGCCGGTGCGCCTTCACGGCGGCCACGGTGCCGACCACGATGGCCAGGACGACGAAGGCCTGCGCCGCGTCCTCGGCCACGACGATCTCCGCCTGCCTCCAGAGGGTCGCCAGAGGCCTCTCATGGCCGCCCGCGGGGAAGACCATGAAGTACAGCGGCAGCCCCAGGGCCACGGTGAGGATGATGCCCAGGTAGGTGCTCAGCGAGCCGGTCTGCGTGCGGCCGGTGACCCACACGGCGAGCGCGTCCAGCTGGTAGATGATCCGCTGGTAGACCTTGGACGCGTCCCAGGGGAACTGGACATGCTCCTGGGCCTGCTCCACGCGGGTGCGCTGCCACGCCAGCAGCAGGCCGAGCCCGATGATCGCGGCGGACAGCGCGAGGATCGGCGTCAGTCCGTGCCAGAGGGCGAGGTGGGCCGGCTCCTCGGCGCCGTCGAGCGGGTCCAGGGCACCGGTGTGGGCGGTGATGACCTTCTCGATCGGCCCCGGCACGAACGCCATCGCCACGCAGAGTGCGGTGAGCACCATGGACGGGCCGATCTCCAGGGCGGTGACCGAGGTGCGGAACGCGGTGGCAGGCACGGGGCGGAGCGTGCCGGCGTCGTCCTTCTCGTGCTTGGTGGCGAAGGCACCCCAGAGGAAGCGGCAGGTGTAGGCCACGGTGAGCACGGAGCCGAGCGAGAGGACCACGAGGGGCATCCAGGCCCACACGGTCCCGTGGTGCTCGGCGGTGTGCTGGGCCGCTTCCAGCACGGACTCCTTGGCCACGAAGCCGAACAGCGGGGGCAGACCGGCCATGGAGGCGGCGGCCACGGCGCTCATGCCGGCCAGCACCGGGTGGCCGCGGCCGATCCCGGAGAGCGTCCGGACGTCACGGGTGCCGGTCTCATGGTCGATGATGCCGACCACCATGAACAGCGGCGCCTTGAACAGGGTGTGGGCGATCAGCATCGCCAGGCCGGCCATGGCGGCGTCCCTGGTGCCGAAGCCGTTGGCGACCATCAGGAAGCCGAGCTGGGAGACGGTGCCGTAGGCCAGGACGAGCTTGATGTCCGTCTGACGCAGGGCCCGGTAGCCGCCGACCAGCAGGGTGGCCAGGCCGACGCCGGTCACGAGCACCTGCCAGCTCATCAGACCGGCGTATGCCGGCGCGAGGCGCGCGACGAGGAAGACGCCGGCCTTCACCATCGCCGCGGCGTGCAGGTAGGCGGAGACCGGGGTGGGCGCGGCCATCGCCGCCGGCAGCCAGAAGTGGAACGGGATCTGCGCGGACTTGGTCAGCGCGCCGATGAGCACGAGCGCCACCGCCCATTCGGCGTAGCCGCGCAGGGCCGGGTCCGCCAGAAGCTCCGGGGCCGCGGCGAGCACACCGGAGACCTTCCAGGAGCCGGCCTGGACGCCGAGCATCAGCAGGCCGACGAGCATGGCCAGGCCGCCGAAGGTGGTGACGATCAGCGCCTGGATGGCGGAGCGACGGGCGAAGATGCGCTGCCCTGCGTAGCCGATGAGCAGGAAGGACAGGACCGAGGTGATCTCCCAGAAGGTGTAGAGCACCATCAGGTCGTCCGTGGTGACCAGGCCGAACATCGCTCCGGCGAAGGCCAGCAGCTGGCCGCCGAACACGGCGTCCTTCGCCTCGTGCTCCCGGAAGTAGCGGGCGCAGTAGGCCAGTACGAGCGCGCCGACGCCCAGCACGATCAGGGACATGAAGGCGGAGAGCGCGTCCATGCGGAAGCTGAGGGAGATGTCCAGGAACGGAACCCAGGGAATCTCCCGGACGAGGCCGTCCGCCTGCGCCGGGGCGTCCGCTCCCGCGTCGATCGCCGACTGGAGCGCGAAGACGTCCGGCATGCGCGTCAGCAGCCAGACGAAACCGGCGGCCGGGACGGCGGCGAGGACATAGAACCCCTCACGTCCGGTGAAGCGGAAGATCCAGGGCGCCACCATGGCGACCGCAAACAGGGCGATCAGGGTGACGAGCATGGGGTCCCTTCGGCATCAGCGGGCGAGGGTACCGTCCATACTACCGGCGCGGTTCCACCTCTTTGACCGGACGGCGGGGGGTGTTCACACTGAGCAACAAGACTCCGCCGGCCAGGATGACCAGCACGATGGTCGGGATGATCCAGCGCTGGTCGCCGGTGATCGCCAGGGCCACAGAGGACAGAGCCGGGGTGATGAAGCCGACCGCACGGCCGGTGGTGGCGTAGAGGCCGAACAGCTCGCCCGCGGTCTGCGGGGTGGTGAGCCGGCCGAGGAACGCGCGGGAGGCCGACTGCACCGGCCCCACGAACAGGCAGAGGATCAGACCTCCGATCCAGAACGCGCGCGGCCCCTCGGAGAAGAACAGGCCCACGGCGGTGGCGCACATGGCCGCGATCGAGCCGAGGATCACTGCGCGCGGACCGAACCGGTCATCCAGCCAGCCGCCGGCGAAGGCGCCCGCGGCGGCCACCACGTTCGCCACGATCGCGAAGACGATCACGTCGCCGTCGGCGATCCCGAAGACCGTGGTGCCGAGGGCCCCGCCGTAGAGGAAGACCGCGCCGACGCCGTCGCGGAAGACGGCGGAGGCGATGAGGAACTTCAGGGTGTTGCGGTCCTCCCGCCACAGGCGGCACAGACGCTCCCAGAGCGCCCGGTAGGAGCCCAGCACGGTCTCGGCCGGCGCGCCGGTGCCCTCCTGTTGGGCCGCCGTCGGGCTGGGCACGGCGAACAGGACCGGGAGGGAGAAGACCAGGAACCAGACGGCGGCCACCACGGCCACGGCGCGGATGTTGAGGGACTGCTCGTGCGGGATGCCGAACCAGGCGGCGTCGCCGGAGACGAAGCCGACGTAGACGATGAGCAGCAGCACGATGCCGCCGAGGTAGCCGGCGCCCCAGCCGATGCCGGAGATCCGTCCGACGGTCTGCGGGGTGGAGATCTGTACGAGGATCGCGTTGATCTGCACCTCGGCGAATTCGAAGAAGACAGTGCCGATGCTCAGCAGCACCACGCCGAGCAGCAGGTGCTGCTCGTGCGGGGCCACGAAGAAGCTCAGGCCCGTCACCGCGATCACCACCGCCGTGTTCAGTGCCAGCCACAGCTTGCGGCGCCCGCCCTGGTCCGCGCGGCGGCCCAGCACCGGCGCGGTGAGCGCCACGACGATCCCGGCCACCGCCATGCCGGCGGAGAGCCACTCGGTGCCGCGGGCGTCCACCCCGAAGGCCTCGGAGGACAGGTAGGTGCCGAAGACGAAGGTGACCATCACCGCGTTGAACGAGGCCGAGCCCCAGTCCCACGCGGCCCAGGCGGCCACCTGGCGCTTGCTCACCGCGGCCACGGTCTCAGCCCTCGATGACGGTGCGGTGGAAGTTCAGGTGCGCGCGCGAGGCCGTCGGGCCGCGCTGGCCCTGGTAGCGGTTGAGGTACGGGCCGGAGCCGTACGGGTGCTCGGCCGCCGAGGAGAGCCGGAAGAAGCAGAGCTGGCCGACCTTCATGCCCGGCCACAGCTTGATCGGCAGCGTCGCGGTGTTGGACAGCTCCAGGGTCACGTGGCCGGAGAAGCCCGGGTCGATGAAGCCGGCGGTCGAATGCGTCAGCAGGCCGAGCCGGCCGAGGGAGGACTTGCCCTCCAGGCGTGCGGCGATGTCGTCCGGGAGGGTGACCTTCTCGTAGGTGGCGCCGAGGACGAACTCGCCCGGGTGCAGCACGAAGGCCTCCTCCGGGTCCACCTCCACGAGGCGGGTCAGCTCCGGCTGCTCCACCGAGGGGTCGATGTGTGCGTACCGGTGGTTGTCGAAGAGCCGGAAGAAGCGGTCCAGGCGCACGTCGATGGACGCAGGCTGGACGAACGCCGGGTCGTAGGGCTCGAGGGCCACGCGGCCGGCGTCGATCTCGGCACGGAAGTCACGGTCGGAGAGCAGCACGGGTTCACCGTAGCGCAGGAACAGCGCGGATGTGATCCCCATCATGGGACGTGCCCGGGCAGAGGCGCACCGGCCGACCGGCCGCGCGGTGTACAGTGGGGTGGCGTCTGCGGGCGTAGCTCAATGGTAGAGCGCTTGCTTCCCAAGCAAGATACGCGGGTTCGATTCCCGTCGCCCGCTCTCCGAACCGTTCGGCCCCGGAACCCCACGTGGGTCCGGGGCCGAACGCATGTCCGCCCCTGACGTCGAGGAGGTCCCCGTGGCCGAGGTGCTCTCCGGATTCACCGTCATCTGGGTGATCATCGGCGTCGGATTCCTCACCGGCCGCACCGGCGTGCTGGGCGCCGAGGGGCGGACGGTGCTGTCCCGCACCTCGTTCTTCATCGGCTCCCCCGCGCTGCTGTTCACGACCCTGTCCCAGGCGGACGTGACCGCGGTGCTGGGGCCGCAGCTGTGGGTGGCCGCCGCCTCGGCGCTGGTGTGTGCCGCGGTGTTCATGCTCGTGGCGCGGTTCGTGCTGCCGTCCCGGACGGGCTCGGAGCGGGTGATCGCGGCCTTGGGCTCGTCCATGGTGAACTCGGCGAACCTGGGCCTGCCGATCGCCGCCTACGTCCTGGGGGACGCCGCCCTGGCCGCCCCGGTGATCCTCTTCCAGCTGGCGATCTACACGCCGCTGTACATCACCGTCCTGGAGGCCGCGCTGGCCGCGGAGTCCCGCCGTTCCGCGCTTGCCGACGACGGCCGCTCACCGTCCGCACGCCGCTCCCCCTCCGCCTACGGGCGGTTCCGCCGGGTGGTGAGCCAGCTGGGGCAGACCGCGCGCAACCCGATGATCATCGGCTCGGCCCTCGGCCTGCTCTTCTCCGCCACCGGCTGGTCCCTGCCGGCACCGCTGTGGGACTCGGTGGAACTGATCGGCGGGTTGTCCATCCCCGCGATGCTCATCGCGTTCGGCATGTCCCTGGCCGACTCCCGGCCGCTGCGGAAGACGGACGGCCGCATCGGGGACGCCGTGCTGGCCTCGGCCATGAAGCTGGTGGCGCATCCGGTGATCGCGTGGCTGATCGGCGCGTTCGCGGTGGGCCTGGGCAGCCGGGAGCTGATGATCGCGGTGGTGCTGGCGTCCCTGCCCACCGCCCAGAACGTGTTCGTGGCGGCCGTGCGCTACGAGACCGGCGTGGTGGTCGCGAAGGACACCGTCCTGGTGACCACGGTGCTGGCGATCCCGGCCATGATGGTCGTCGCCCTGCTCTTCGCCTGAGGCCGGCCCCGGTGGGCATGCTGCACCGCGCCCCACACCGCGTGCTGAACCGCGTCCTGAACCGCGGCTTGGGGGCAGGACACGGGGTTCAGATGCGATCTCAACACCGTGTCTGCCCCTCACTTTCCTGGGACGGCCGCGGAGAACGCCCTCGGCGCCTCACGCGAGCCGGCTCCGGTCAGCGGGCCCCGTGCTGGACCAGTGCGGAGGCGTGGGCCTCGATGGCCTTCCAGTCGCGGAAGTCGCCGTACTCACCCTTGGCCAGCTTGATCTTCAGCTTGTCCAGGAAGCCGAGGCGCTCCTCGGTGACCGCGCCGCGGAAGTACTCCACCGACCGCGGGCGGTAGGCCTCCAGCTGGATGCGCAGCGCGTCGTCCAGCTGGGGAGATCCGCCGGAGACGACGATGTTCAACGGCTTGTCGGCCAACTCCGCGCGGCGCGAGTCCAGGAAGCGCTTGGCGTCGGCGGCCAGCTTGCCGGCATACACCGGGGCGCAGACCACGACGGCATATGCGGTGTCCAGCCACGCCGCGGCGCCGGCGACGTCCTCGACGACGGTCTCCACGGCCTGCTTGGTGCGCAGGACCTGAGCCATGCGCTCGGCGATCTCCCGGGTGGACCCGTGCGAGGACGAGGTGACGAAGAGAGTGGTCATGGGTTCAGGAAGCCTTCGGTGTCAGGGGGCGTTTCTCCGGCGGCCCTGCGCGCAGGACTCGGCCTTCCCGCTCAGTGTATCCCGCGCAGGTCCAGGTCCAGGCGGGTTTCCGCCCCCTCCGGCGCGGCCTCGGCCGCATGGACGGTCACCGGGATGCCCCAGTCCTGCTGATACAGGTGGCAGGCGGCATGGTCCGGGATCGGCTGCCCCTTCTCCCCGTCGCAGGCGGCGGCGCGGGCCGTGATGTGCAGGACGCCTTCGGCCACGTCCGGGTTCAGACGCAGCGTGCGGGTCAGACCGGTGGAGGTGCCGGCGCCGTCCAGCAGCAGCTCCTCCGGGGAGGAGGACACCTTCAGCTGAGTGGGATCGCCCCAGCGATCGTCGAGCTTCTGCCCGGACGGGGCCTCGAAGCCGACGGCCAGGCCGAACTCGCCGGCCACCACGGGGGTGCGCGGGCGCTGGGTCTGGCGGGCGCCCTCGTCCACGGTGAGGTACTCGTCCGGCACGGCGATCCGCTCCAGGCGGTGGGCGTTGGTCTCCACCACCACGATCGACGCCGCCTTGCCCTCGGCGTCCACCTCCACGAGCACATCGGAGGGCTCGGCCAGGCCGCGGGCCACGGTGGACAGCGCCGCCTCGGTCTCGCGCCCGGCGGCATCGGTCCCAGCCGGGGCGAACCGTCGGACGGCGCCGTTGTAGGTGTCCGCGACCAGCACGGAGCCGTCCGGCAGCGCGGTCACGCCGAGCGGGTGCTGCAGGCGCGCCTGCTCCGCCGGGCCGTCCACGTAGCCGAAGTCGAACAGGCCGGTGCCCACCGCCGTGGACACGGTCCGCTCCCCCGTCCCGCCGGTGACCGTGCGCAGCGCGGAGGTCTCGGAGTCGGCCGCCCAGAGGGTGCCGGCGGCGTCCACGGCCAGGCCGGAGGTCTGGGCGAACCAGGAGCGCTCGGCCGGGCCGTCGGTCAGTCCCTCCAGGCCGGTGCCGGCGAACAGGGACAGCTCGTCGGCCACCGGGTCGTAGGCGTGCAGCTGATGGGTGCCCGCCATCGCGATCACCACGTGGCCGGCCGCCTCGTCCCACACCACGTCCCACGGGGAGGAGAGGGACACCCCGGTCGGCTTGCCCTCCAGCGGGCCCAGCACGACGACGGCGCCCTCCTCGTCCGCGGGCACCGCGCCCTGCTCCTGGGCCGGGTCGGCCGACTCGGCGGCCTTCGCCGCCGCCGCGACGCGCTCGCCGTCGATGAGGGCCTGCACGCCGTTGCCGGCGAGCGTCCGGACCTCGCCGGTGGCCAGGCTGAGGCCGCGGAGGCGGTGGTTCACGGTGTCGGCCACGACCACGTCGTAGCCGACCTGCGCGGCCACCTCGGCCGGCAGCAGGGCCAGGCCGTTGGGCTCGTTGAACAGTGCCTGCTCCGGGCCGCCGTCGGCGTGGCCGCGGGTGGCGGGGGTCGGGAAGGCCAGGTGCGCGGCCTCGTCAGGGGCGTCGGCGGGGTCGCCGCCGCCGATGGCGCGGATCGGGGTGCTGAGGTCCGCGTCCAGCTCGACGAGGCGGTGGTGGCCGGTGTCCGCCACGAGGAAGGTGCCGGGGCGGGAGCCGCGGTCGGCCAGGGAGATCGCCTTGCCCGGGAAGCGCAGGTCGCGGGCGACCGGCTCCGGGGCGACATAGGGGCCGTCCCCGCGGTGCAGGGTGCCCTTGGCCTCGTGCTCGGCGACGAGCTCGGCCACCAGGGAGCGCAGGCCGGCCACGTGGCCCTCGCCGGAGAGGTGGGCGGCGATGTACCCCTCCGGGTCGACCACCACGAGGGTCGGCCAGGCGCGGGCCGAGTACGCCTGCCAGGTGGTCAGCTCCGGGTCGTCCAGCACCGGGTGGGCGATCTCGTAGCGCTCCACGGCGGCGGCCAGGGCGTCCGGGTCGGCCTCGTGCTCGAACTTCGGGGAGTGCACGCCGACCGTCACGAGGACGTCGTGGTACTCCTCCTCCAGCGGGCGCAGCTCGTCCAGCACGTGCAGGCAGTTGATGCAGCAGAACGTCCAGAAGTCGAGGATCGTGATCTTGCCGCGCAGGTCCTCGAGCGTGAGCTCCTTGCCGCCGGTGTTCAGCCAGCCGCGGCCGACGAGCTCGGAGGCGCGGACGCGGGGGCCGGGACGAGAGATGCCAGTCATGCCCCCATTGTCCCGCGCGCTCGGGCCCGAGCCGCAAGTTCGCGGACACATTCGGGCGGCCGGGCCCCCGCCACAGCACGGCGGGAGCCGACGGGACGCCGATCCGTCCCTCGGCCGGCCGGCTCAGCCGGCGCGCTCGGTCCGCCGGCTCAGTCCGCCCCTCGGCCGGCCGGCTCAGCCCGCGCGCTCGGCGGCGGCCAC
>NZ_BCSN01000014.1 GCF_001570885.1 Micrococcus lylae NBRC 15355
GCCGGCGGTCCATGGCCAGCCAGGAGACGGTGGACATAGGGACCGTCGTGCCGGACGGACCTCTCCTGCGTGCTGCGCAGCGCTCCTATCCTGTCCGCCCACCCTCTAGGATCGAGGTGTCCGAGCCCTGGACGCCCGCTGTGTGCCCCGAGGAGGCCTGCCATGACGAGCCCGATGACCGAACAGCAGTGGACCGACAAGTTCACCGCGGACCACGGCCGCGAGCCTACCCTGTCCGAGTACCGGGCAGCGAAGTCCGCCGGCGAGTTCAGCGAGCCCGCAGCGACGGCCGCACCGGGGACGGCTTTCCCCAACCGCCTCCGAGGCATGCCGGCCGTCTACGAGTACCTTCCGATCATCCTCGCCGGCCTCGGCGGCCTCGCCATCCTCTGCCTGTTCCTGCCCGTCCTCACCGCCCTGGGGGAGAGCGCCAACTGGTTCTCCACCGGCTTGAAGGAAGAGGGATACCTGCTGCTGGTGTCCTTCCTTTTGCTCATCGGCGCCGGGGCCCTGCTCTGGTTCAAGCGCGTCACCTGGGTGCGCATGACCACCGGCGGCCTCGCCGTGCTCGTCGGCATCTTCGCGACCGTGGACGGCTTCGCCAACATCAACCACCTCAGCAACACCCCGTGGGTCAGCCCCGGCATCGGCCTGTACATCATCGGCCTGCTCGGCCTGGCCATGATCGCCGGAGGCGTCCTGTGCTTCCTGCCGGCCGCCGAACGGCACCTCGGGCAGGGACAGCAGCGCCACGCCGTCACCCAGCCCATCGCCTGACCCAAGCCGGTCGAACCCGGTGACCTCAGCGGCGGCGGCGAGCGGCCGCCGTCGGGAAACGCAGGAGGGGAACCCATGACGCAGGACGACCACCACACCACGCCCGAGGAGTGGGAGGAGCTCAAGGCGGAGCAGGCCCGCCAGGACGCCGGCCGGAGGAAGAACCGAGGCGCGGGCGCCCGGCCCCGGAGCCTCGGCCGGGACCTCTGGGACTGGATCTGCGGCTGGGGGCTCGGGATCCTCGGCATCGTGGTGATCCTCTTCGGTGCCGCCTCCATCTCCAACACCCTGAACGGCAAGGGGCTCGTCTCCTCGGACGCCGGCAGCTACGCGATCAGCGGTGCGGCCATCGCCGTGGGGCTGTGGTGCGCGCTCGCCGCGTTCCGGCGGTGGAGCCGCTCCGGCTTCTGAGCCTGCGTTTCGCCGTGCGGCGGCCGTCAGTCGATCCCGAGCCGTGCGCGCTCGGTGGCTCCGGACGCAACACGCCCCCGCCGGCCACACCCACCACGGTGGGCGGACCGACGGGGGCGAGTGCCGTCGTCGGGCATCACCGGCGGGGAGGCCAGCGCCAGGAGACGCTGCGCCGCCGCGCCCGGAGAGTTCAGCGGCCGCGGCCGCCCAACAGCCGGCGCCAGCTGATGCCGACGCCGCGGTTGGAGACGTTGAAGATGCCGAAGCGGCGGCCGACGCGCGGGCCTCCACGGCCGACGGAGGCGGTGGTGTTCTTGCCGATGCGCTTGCCGATACGGAACATGCTGGGGTCCTTTCGTTCGAAGAATGCCTTCGAGTCGCCCACGCTACGGGCAGGCCGTCCCGCCTGGCCACCCGTGGGCGGCCGTCGGGCGGGAGGAAGCACGGAGGGGCTGCCGGTTCGAACGGGCCGTGTCAGGCCGGGCGGCGTGACGTCGGATCCTGGACGAGCGTCAGGCTGGGCTGACGTGGATCCGCAGTGCTCGGGCCGCGAACTCGGCGGCTTCGGGGCCTCCGAAGGCGGGATGGAAGTCCGGATCGGTGACGTAGAGGTCCGCCACGCCGAGCACCATGGCAGTCGCGTTGGTCGGGTCGTCGGCGCAGGTGGGAGTGCCGGGGACCTGGGCGAACCATGCGACATGCGCGGCGGCGTGGGCCTGCGCCTCGGGGCTCGACGGCCCCAGGCCGGCTGCGTGCAGCTCGCCCCAGCGAGCAAGCAGCTGCTCAGCATCGGCCTCGAACTGCTGCTGCTGGGTCAGCGTCTTGGCGTGCCACCACCGGTGGGAGACGTCGAAAGCCTCCTGGCCCCAGCGGGAGACCACCTCAGCCTCATAACGGTCGTTGAAACCCTCGAGCAGCATATCCATGCGGGGTCGGCGCCCCTGGCGACGCATCGCGATGGTGTGCTCGACCGATGCGATGCGCCGGTCCAGCGCCTCACGATCCCGGCGGAGCTGGACGAGGTGCGTCTCCAGGGCTGCCACCTCGTCGGCCTGATCGTGTTCGGAGTCGAGAACGGCGGCGATCTCGTTGAGCGGCAGCCCGGCATCGCGCAGCAGCAGGATGCGTTGGAGGCGGGCCACGGCAGTCTGACCGTAGTAGCGATAGCCGTTGGCGCCGATCCGGTCAGGGTGCAGCAGGCCGATCTGATGGTAATGCCGCAGGGTTCGGCCGCTGATCCCGGCACGCTGCGCCAGCTGCTGGACGGTCCACTCCACCACGACCCGCCTTCCCTCACTGTCCAGTCGTTGTCAGCCCCAACTGGGGCAGGGCCACGGCCACGACGTCGGCTGCGGGGACCGTCACGCACTCGGCCGCACTGCGACCCGTCGCGGACAGGTAGGCCTCGGCGATACGGGCGCCCGCCGCATAGCCCGCTCCGGTGGGCAGGCCGACCGGGGTTCCGCCGAACAGGCGTGCGCTGGCATCCCCCAGCACCCAAGCACCGAAGTCCTGCATCCCGGTCACCTCCAGCCCCTCCACGACGCGCGCGAGGATCGCGTCGCTGGTGCGGGTCTGGTCGCTGACGAAGTGAGTGAGTCCCCGCGTGCCGTAGGCCTCGGCGGCGAACAGGTCCGCCAGCCCCTCGGCCACCACGTGCTCACCGACGGTGACGGTCCTCGGATCCCACACCACACCACCGGGCGAGTAGCGCACGTTGTGGTGGAGCTCGTGCAGGGCAATGGCCTCCAGGCGGTCCAGCACCTCCGACGACGGCCAGACGGTGATCGCGATGAAGCCGCTGATCCCGCCTGAGGCCGACAACCCGCGGACCTCGTCCATGAAGTGCCTGTTGTCAGGGTCGCCCAGGACGAGCAGCACCCGAAGGTCAGGCATGCGCATGGTCGGATTGGCTGCTGACAGACGCTCCAACCCGTCCCGTACAGCACGCTCGACCCGGCCCCACGCATCGGCTTCCTCCAAAGCCCTCAGGCCTTCGAGGACCCGGTCATGTGAGGTTTCCGGTCCGAAACCGAAGTTCTGGGCATGCACCTGGGCCAGGTCCGGCCCACCCGGGATGAAGAAGTACATTCCTGCCATCGGCGCCCACAGATCACGGGCCGCCTCGTTCCACTCGTCAGGCTGGGCGTGGGCCAGGCGCCGCATGCCGACGAGGCTGTCGATCATCGAGACTGTCATGCACTCGACCGTAAACATTGACGCGACGGCAAGGTCAATCCCGGCTTTGAGCAGCGTCTCCGGTGCAGTGCACACGACGTTTTCCCGAACGAAAGCGCATCGGGACGCGACGGTTTTCCGAACGAAAGTGCGCCGGGACGCGACGGTTTCCCGAACGAAAGTGTCACGGGGGTCAGTCGGGCAGGTCGACCTCGTGGCAGCCCTCGTGGCCGATCGGCCCGCCCTCCCATGCGCGGGCGATGCGGTCCAGGCGCTGGACCTGCTCGTCGTGGCCGGTGCCGGCGAGAGTGTTGCGGGCGATCGACCGGGCCAGGGCGTCCGCCAGCTCGTTGCCATGATGGCCCACGTGCCCCTTGATCCAGCGCACCTTCACGGACTTGCCCAGCGAACAGATGTACTCCCGGATCTCCAGCAGGTGGCGAAGGGACTTGCGTACCCGGTCGCCGCGGGCACCGCCCAGCGTCAGCGGCTCGTTCACGGCGTCCCGCAGCAGGGCCAGTGCCGCCCGGGAATCAGAGTGCATCACCACGGGTCCGTCCTGCCGCCCCGCCCATGCGGCCACTACATAGCCCAGCAGCAGCGCGTCCAGTTCGGACTCCACGGGCCGGGTGGCGCCGGGCACGGTGCGGGCCGCCCACACTCCGGGCTCGGCCGTCGCCGCCGCGCCGCCGATGCGGGCCCCGCGCAGGGTGGCGCCGTCCACGAAGACGTCCGTCACCTCCGCGGGGGTGCGGCGGTCCATGTTGTGCAGCAGCTCCGGGGCCACGCGCTGCAGATAGCGCTGCACCCGCCGCCACTCGGCACGGTCCGCGGCAGTCCCCGTGGGGGTCACCGTGCTCGGGGCGTCGTCGAGACGGATGCGCAGGGAACCGAGCTCCATCACCGCGTCCGGGACGATCTCCGGCAGCAGATAGGACGAGCGCTGGGTGCCGTCAGCGGACTCGTCCAGGCGGTAGCCCACCACGTTCAGCCCCGGCGGCCCGACGGCCTCCAGCAGCCGGAGGGTCTCGGCGTCCTCGTCCGACCGCTTGTGCACGATCACCGGGTCTTGCGGATCCTGGTCCGCCAGCGCGTGCTCCCAGAAGCGGTGCAGCTCGGTGACCGGGACCATGCCGACGTACACCTCGCCGCGCTCGTCGTCCCCGAGCTCGTCCAGCACCAGGGCCCGCGTGATGTACACGATGCCTCCGCGCACCGAGAACAGGTCCAGCCGGCAACACGGGCCGAACCGGACGCCCTGGAGCAGGGCGGGCGTCTGCATCACCTTCACGCCGTCCCTGCGGGTCCGCGTCACCGGCGGCCGGGGACGGACGGCCGAGGGGCGGACCGGCGCCGGGGTGGTCAGGCGCACCGGCATGCCCCGGTGATCCACCTCGAGCCGGCGGGGGCGCGGCGGGACAGACCGGGCGGCGGGGCCGAGGAACGCGAGCGCGGGGTCGAGCAGCGCACCCTGCGAGACGGCGTCCGCCTCGCTGTGCAGACCCCGCACGGACTCGCGTGCGGGGTGAGTGCTGCGCTGCTCCATGGTTCCTTTCCCTGCCCGTCGGTCCGGCGTCCTTCTCCGCGTCCGTTCCCGCCGTGCGGTGCGGCGGAACCCCCTGTGCCGCACAAATGGTCAATCCTAGAGCCGCCGGAGCGGAGACCCCACAAGAAGACACCTGCTGTGCGTCCGCTGCGGCCCTTCGCGGGGTGCTAGCCCGGAGCCGCTCTCTCCGCCTGATCTGACCTGCCGCGCCGAGCGTGCGCCTGACAGTCCGGACCGAGCTCCACACCGAGGGCCGCGGCCTGCTCCCGCTGCTGCCGCAGGGCCGCGGCGCCGAGCATGCCGGCCAGCGCGCGCTCGCCGGAGCCCGGATCCGAGGCCGTCTCCACGAACATCCGATGCAGGGCCGAGCCCCCCAGCCCCAGGGCCAGGGAGGAGAGCACCACGTCCGCGCCGTCCCGGTGGCGCAGCAGGACGGCCTCGGCCGCCGAGGTCAGTTCCTCGAGGTCCTCGAGCCGATGGGCACGGACCGTGCGCTCCACGTCCGCGACGATCCTGTCCGCCACGCGGGCCAGCAGCGTCTGCTTGTTGGGGACATGCCAGTACAGCGCCGAGGCCTGCACCCCGAGCACCCCGGCCACGCGGCGCATGGACAGGTCCCCCATGCCGAAGTCCTGCAGGATGGTGACGGCCGCGTCCACGACCTCGTCCACGGTCAGCCGACCGCGGGGGCGAGGAGCGTCAGGAGCAGAGGTCACCCTGCGAACATATCCGAGCCACCCGAGGACCGGGAGGTTCGGCGGCTGAACTTTCGCTGGATGCGTAACAGGACGCAGGCGACACCGCCAGGACGCAGGCGACACCGCGGCGCCGCAGCCCGCCGGCGCCGCACCCCGGCACCCCCGCCGACGGCCGCTGCCGGCGACGGCTCAGACCACGGTGAGGGAGCCGTCGTCGTGCAGGCGGACCACCCGGTCCGCGAGGGCGGCGGCCTCCTCGCGGTCATGGGTGACGTGCACGGCGGTGGTGCCGGTGGCCTTGAGGATCTGCCGGATGTCCGCGGCGAGGCGCTCGCGCAGGTCACGGTCCAGGGCGGAGAGCGGCTCGTCCAGCAGCAGCACCCGCGGGGACGGGGCCAGCGATCGGGCCAGGGCCACCCGCTGGGCCTGACCGCCGGAGAGGTTCTGCACGGGGCGGTCGCCGAAGGCGGCGAGGTCCACCAGCTCCAGCATCTGCGCCACCCGGTCCTGGCGTGCGGCCCGCGGCACCTTCGCGGACTCCAGGCCGTAGGCCACGTTCCGTGCCACCGAGCGGTGTGGGAACAGCTGGCCGTCCTGGAAGACCATGCCCACCCCACGCCGGTGGGTGGGCACACCGGTGACGTCCTGGCCGTCCAGCAGGATCCGCCCGGCACTGACGCGCTCCAGGCCGGCGATGCCGCGCAGCAGAGTGGACTTGCCGGAGCCCGAGGCGCCCAGCAGCGCCACGATCTCGCCCGGGGCCAGCGCCAGGTCCACCCCGGACACCGGCGCGGTGCCGTCCGGGTAGGACACCGTCACGTCCTCGAGCGTCAGGCCCGCACCGTGCTCCATGCCCATGCCCATGCCCATGCCCATGCCCATGCCCACGCCCATGCTCACCATGCTCCTCCCGTCCCGGCGGCGCCGCGCGGACGCAGCCTCTCGCACACCACCATCACGGTGGCGGTGACCAGGGCCAGCACCACCGCGCCGGCCAGGGCCATCCCGTAGTTCTCCGCCCCCGGACGGCCCAGCAGCTTCACCACCACGATCGGCAGCGTCTGATAGTCCGGGCTCGCCAGGAAGCTGGTGGCCCCGAACTCGCCCAGGGACACCGCGAACGCGAAGCCCGCGGCCAGGCCCACCGCCCGCAGCAGCACCGGCCCGTCCACGGTGAGCAGCACCCGCCAGGGGCCGGCGCCGAGCGTGCCGGCGGCTTCGCGCAGCCGGTGGTCCACCGCGCCGAGCACCGGCACGAGCGTGCGCACCACCAGCGGCAGCGCCACCACGGCCTGGGCCAGCGGCACCAGCGCCCCGGACTGGGCGAGCTCCCGGAACTCCAGCTGCAGGGACACCACGAATCCGAAGCCCACCGTCACCGCGGAGACGCCCAGCGGCAGCATCACCGCGCCGTCCAGCCAGCGCTGGGCCCGCCGTGCCGCGGCGGAGTGGAACGGGCGGGTCAGCAGCAGGGCCAGCGGGATGCCGGCCAGCAGGGTGAACACGGTGGCGTCCCCGGCGATCTTCACCGAGTGCTCCAGCGCCTGCAGCACCGTGGTGCCGCCGGCGAACCCAGCGCCCGAGCTCTCTGCGAGCAGCCGGTAGTTCCGCAGCCCCCAGCCCTCGCTTGAGTGGAACGAGCGGACCAGCAGCGAGCCCAGCGGCAGCAGGATCAGCGTGGCCGCCAGGGCGGTGACCAGCGCCGGCGCCCAGTCACGCCGTCCCAGCGGCACCGCGTACGCGTCCCGGATGCGCAGTGCACGCACGGTCCTGGCGGAGGCGGCGGAGGACAGCCCGATGGCCGCCAGCACCACCAGCAGCTGCAGCACAGAGAACACGGCGGCCACCCGCAGGTCCAGGTAGACCGAGGTCTGCACCCAGATCTCCGTCTCCAGGGTGCCCACCCCGGGGCGGCCGAGCGTCTGGACGATCCCGAACGCCGAGCAGCAGAACAGGAACACCAGCGAGCCCGCCGAGGCGATCGCCGGGCCCAGCTGCGGCAGCGTGACCGTGCGGAACACCCGCCACGGGGACGCCCCGAGCGAGGCCGCCGCCTCCGCCTGCCGCGGGTCCAGCACGGACCACAGCCCGCCGACCTGGCGCACCACCACGGAGACGTTGAAGAACACCATGGCCAGCACCACCGCCGTGGTGGTCTGGTCCAGGCCGAGGAACCCGAGCGGCCCGCCCGGGGCCAGCAGGGCGCGGAAGGCCACGCCCACCACCACGGTGGGCAGCACGAACGGCACCGTCACCACGGCGCGCAGCGCGTCCCTGCCCGGGAACGTGCGCCGGTAGAGCACGAAGGCCGCCGGCAGGCCCACGGCCAGGGACAGGGCCGCGCCGGCCGCCGCCATGCCCAGGGTGTGGCCGAGGATCCGCCAGGTGCGCTCGCGGCCGAGGACCTCGCCGAAGGCGGTGAGGTCCAGGGCGCCGTCCGCGGTGACGCCCCGCAGGAACATCGCGCCGACCGGCCACAGGAAGAAGACCGCGAGGAAGGTCAGCGGCAGGACGGCGGCCAGCAGCCACCAGGCGCCCAGCCCGTCTCCGGACGGCCGGGCGCGCGGCCGCCGCTGAAGGACGGACGGCAGGCTCACGTGCTCAGCGGTCCTCGCGCAGGGCGGTGAAGTCCTTCAGCCACTGCTCGCGGTGCTCTGCCACGGCCTTCGGGTCCGGGGTGATGGGGTCCTCCGCCATCTGCGCGTTCTCCGCCCACTCCTCGGGCAGCTCGACGGACTCGTCGATCGGGTACATGTACATGGACTCCGGGAACGCCTCCTGGAACTCCTCGGACAGCATGAACTCGATGAACGCCTGGGCGCCCTCCGGGTTCTGCGCGCCCTCGACCACACCGGCGAACTCGGTCTGCGGGGTGCAGGTGCCCTCCACGTTGCCGGTGGTCGGCGCGTAGGCGGGGGAGGAGGAGTAGGAGAGCACGAGCGGGAAGTCGCCCTCGCCGTCACCGCCGGAGAAGTCGGTGTAGTAGGCGTCGGACCAGGAGGAGGCCACCTTGGTGCCGCCGTCCAGGGCCTTCGTCCACCAGTCCTGCCAGCCGTCCTCGCCCTCGGCCTCCACGGTGGCGGCCAGGAAGGCCAGGCCGGGGGAGGAGGTGACCGGGTCGGTGACCACGAGCAGCTCGGCGTACTCCGGCTTCGTGAGGTCGTCGAGTCCCTGCGGCTCGTCCATGCCCTTGTCCTCGAACCACTCGTGGTCCACGTTGACGCAGACCTGGCCCTGGTCGATCGGGATCATCTTGCCCTCCACCACGCGGTCCTTCGCCGACTCCGGCAGGCCCTCCGGCGTCACATCCGCCAGGACGCCGCCGTCCACGAGGGTGTGGGTGGAGTGGTCCTCCACGCCGTAGACGCCGTCCACGGTGGGGGAGTCCTTCGCCAGCAGCAGCTGGTTGACCACGGTGCCGGCGTCGCCGGGGGCGGTGGTCTTCAGCTCGTAGCCGGTCTCCTCGGTGAACTTCTCCAGCAGCTCCTTCGGGGGCTCGAAGGAGTCGTGGGTCATGATGGTGACCGTCTTCTTCGGGGCGTCCGAGCCCTGCTCCTCGGAGGATCCCCCGCCGGTCTGGTCCGCCACGGAGCAGGCGGACAGGGCCAGGACGGCCAGGGCGGACAGGCCGAAGGCGGCCGTGCGGGAACGGGCAGTGGTGTGGGACATCGTCTGTCTCGGCCTCCTGTGGTGCGGAGGGGCCCGGGCGCCCACACCCGGACGGGGCGCGGAGCATCCGGGTTGAGAGGTTCTCGACTTCCTTCGCCGGTGCGAGCCGGAGCAGGTTCGAGGGTCTGCGCATCGGGCGCACTCTCAGCGCCCCGTGCGGGCGCTCCCCTGTCGATGTGCGCCCCACCCTACCGGCACCGGCGGTGCAGCGGGAAATGCCGGTCACGGGCCGTCGTCGGGAAGGAGACCGGGCGCGGTGCGCCCGTCATCCTGAGGCACGACGACGGCTCCCTCGCCTGGCGCGTCCGTCTCGCCCCGTACACTGCCTGACGTGAACGAGGCCACTTTCAGCGCGCGCGACGACGCGGCGCATGACCACCGCGTGCCGGGCGCATCCCACCCGGCGGGCGACCGTGCGCGTCGGCAGAGGATCCGATCCATCGAGTCCGAGTGGAACACCTCCCGCCCGCACCGGCTCTGGCCGCGGATGCTGGTGCTGGTGCTCATCGCCGCGGGCCTGGTCATCACGGTGGAGTTCGTGCAGGGCCTGTCCCAGATCATCGCCCCGGTCTTCCTCGGCCTGAACTTCGTGGTGGTGGTCTACCCGGTGCAGGCGTGGCTGACCCGCCGCGGCCTCCACCCGGTGTTCGGGGCCACCGTGTCCGTGCTGCTGGTGGCGGCGGTGTTCTGCGCGTTCGTGGGCCTGCTGTTCTGGTCCATCCTCGAGCTCGTGGACGCCCTGCCGCAGTACACCGGCGAGGTGCAGGCGCTGGTCGTGGACGTCAGCGACCAGCTGATCGCGTGGGGCCTGTCCCCGGAGGCCGTCCAGCAGCAGGTGAACGGGATCGACTGGAAAGACGTCTCCGGCGCCGCCGTGTCCACGCTGACCGCCATCGCCACGAACACGTGGGCCGTGTTCGGCCTGCTGCTGACCGTGGTGATGTCCATGTTCTTCCTGGCCATGGACTCCATGGGCGTCGAGCGCCGCGTACACCTGCTCAACACCGCCCGGGACGAACTCGGCGACGCGCTGATCGCCTTCGCTCAGGGCGTGCGCCGCTACTGGTTGGTGACCACCGTGTTCGGCCTCATCGTGGCCATCCTGGACGTGGTGGCCCTCATGATCATCGGCGTCCCGCTGGCCCTGGTGTGGGGTGTGTTCAGCTTCCTCACCAACTACATCCCGAACATCGGCTTCGTGATCGGCCTGATCCCGCCGGCCCTGCTCGGCCTGGTGGAGGGCGGCTGGCCCGCCTTCTTCGCCGTGGTCATCAGCTACTCCGTGCTGAACTTCGTGCTGCAGTCCATCATCCAGCCGAAGGTCGCCGGAGACGCCGTGGGCGTCATCCCCACCGTCTCCTTCATCTCCCTGCTCTTCTGGGCCTGGGTCCTGGGCCCGCTCGGCGCGATCCTCGCCCTGCCCGCCACCCTCCTGGTCAAGGCGATCCTCATCGACGCGGACCCGCACGCCAGGTGGCTCAACGTGTTCATCGCCGCGGACCTGAAGGGCATGGAGCGGTTCCACCTGCCGAAGCTGCTGCAGCGGCGGCAGAAGGAGCAGAAGGCGAAGGACAAGGCCGTGGCGGAGGCCGCGGAGAAGGAGCGCGTGGCCGCCACCGGCGGTGCCGAGGGGCAGGCGCCGCCGGAGAAGGAGCGCATGGCCGCGCAGGCGGAGGAGCACCGCGTGGACGCGCAGAAGGACTGGATGGCCGCCGAGCAGGAGGCCGTGGCCTCCTCGCCCGACACCCCCGTGCAGCCGGTCGCCGAGGCTGTGGCTCCCGCCGAGACCGACGCCGCCACCCACGCCGATCTGCGCCGGGGCACCGAGCTCGAGGACCACGTCGTCCGGGACGTGGACGACGACCCCGGTGCCCGCAAAGGCTGAACCGCTCCGTGCACGCTGAACGGAACCGGGCGGAGAGCCAGAAGCCTGCGGCCCCTCGAACGGAGCCTCGTCGGGAGGGCGCCCGGCGGAAGGGTGCCGGCCGGCAGGATGGTCGGCAGTCCGGTGCCGGTGCCGCCGGGCGGCGCCGCGGTGGGGGACTGCTGTTCGTCCTGGTCAGCATCATGGCGGCCGGACCGCTGCTGAACTACGGCGTCTCCGCCTCCTCCGCCCTGGTGGTCGAGCGCCTCGGCATCAACGACGGCCTGCTTGGCAGCATCGTCTCAGTCGTGTTCGTCTCGGCCGCCGTCACCTCGCTCTGGCTCGGCCGCCTGGCAGACCGGCTGTCCGTCCGCGCCCAGGTGGCGATCGTCTACGGCGGCTCCGCCCTGGCCCTCGTGGTGGCCGCCTTCGCCCAGCAGTACGCCCTGCTCCTCGTGGCCGCCGCCCTCGTGGGCCCGACCCAGGCGATCGCCAACCCGACCACCAACCGCATCATCCTGGCCGAGGCCCCACCTGGGCGGAAGACCAGCTGGATCGGAGTGAAGCAGTCCGGCGTGCAGGCCTCCCAGCTGTTCGCCGGACTGTTCTTCCCGGCCGTGGCCCTGGCCTTCGGCTGGACCGGTGCCGCCCTTGGCGCGGCCTGCGTGACGCTGCTGCTGTGGCTCATCGCCGAGGTCGTCCTCGGCCGCGCCGCGGGCGCCGCCCCGTCGGAAGGCGAGGCCTCCGGGAGGAAGGTGAGGGGCCGCCGTCGCCAAGGGCGTCCGGACGCCGCGGAGAAGGTGAGGGCACCAGACGCGGTGAAGGCGACGACGTCGTCGGCAGGCCGGGGAGCGACGCGCGCTGCGGAGCGGCTGCCGGCCGAAGTGTGGCTGACGGCGGCGATCGCGTTCCTGAACGGCCTCGGCACGCAGAGCACCAACGTGTACCTGGCGCTGTTCGCGGTGCGCGAGGTCAGCTTCGGCGTGACCGCCGCAGGCATGGCGGTGGCCGTGGCCGGCGTCGTCGGTGTGGTCTCCCGCGTGATGTGGGGACGGCGCATGGACGCCGGGGCGCGGCCGACCACGCTGCTGATGATCATCGGGCTCGGAGCGATCGGCTCCACCGTGCTGCTCGTGCTGGCCGGCACGCTGCACCAGCCGGCCCTCGTGTGGGCGGCCGCGGCCATGCACGGCATCTCCGCGCTCGGCACGAACGTGGTGCTCAACGCCTTCCTGCTGACCCTCGTGCCGCGGGAGCGGATCGGCGCCGCCTCCGGCGTGAACTCCATGGGCATGTTCGCCGGGTTCTCGCTCGGGCCGATCGTCATGGGCGCCGTGCTCGGGGCCACCGGGCACTTCACGGTCGGCTGGTGGGTCATGGGCGGGCTCTACGCGTGCGGAATCCTCGTGGTGCTGGTGCTGCGGGCCCGCGTGGGCGGCCGGGCCTGAGACCCGGGGGCCTGTGTGGCAGGCGTAGGATTCCGGGCATGAGTGCAGAGTCCCTCACCCGGTCCGGTGTCCGCCGCCTGTTCGCGGACACGGCCGGCGGACCGCGCGGCGGACGTGCGGTTCTGCTGCTGGTCCCGGGCCTGTGGCTGGGCCTGCTCACCGGCATCTCTCTGATCGAGGCGCCGCTGAAGTTCACCGCACCGGGGATCACCATCCCACTGGGCCTGGGCATCGGCCGCCGCGTGTTCCTCGCCATGAACATCGTGGAGTTCGTGCTCGCCGTGCTCCTGGTGGTGGCCCTGCTGAAGACCGCAGGGCGCCCGGCGCGCCGCCCGCTCTGGGGGTGGACCGCCGGAATCCTGGCGGTCTATGCCGTGAAGGTGCTCGTCATCCGGCCGATCCTCAACGTGCGGACCGACGCCGTCCTCGCCGGTCAGTCCGCAGGTGGCTCCATGACACATCTGTTCTACGTCGCAGCGGACGGTGCCCTCATTGTTCTGCTGGTCGCCTTGACGGTCACCGCTGTCCGGGGCCTGCTGCCGGCCGAACGCTGACCCGGTGAACGCCGATCCGGTGAACGTTGATCCGGTCAACGCTCACCCGGCGCACCCCGACTCGCCGAACCAGAAGGTCTGGCTACTTCACGAGCCGTCGAAGTGGCCGTTTGTTCTGGTTCGCCGTGCCGGACGACATGGTTTGGTGTGCCGAGCCAGAAGAAATGGTTGGTTCGCGGCGGCCTGAAACGGCCGTTTGTTCTGGTTCGCCGTGGCGGACTCTCTGGGTCGTCGTGGCATCCCCAGCACGCTCAGGGGCGACGATCAGAGCGGCCTGCGAACGGCGCCAGGCGGCGAGGGGCGCCGGGCGGCGAGACTCAGGCGCCTCGACTGGCGAACGCCGCGGCCAGGTCCGCCATGAGCGCCAGACGTCCGTCCTTGGTCAGTGCCGAGCCGGCGACGCGGATGACGATCCATCCCTCCGCCTGCATCCGGCGGTCGCGGTCGATGTCCTTGCGGAACTGCTCTTGGCCCCGGTGGTGGTCACCGTCGTACTGGATGCAGATCTTGAGTTCTTCCCAGGCGAGGTCAGGACGCACCAGGCGTCCGTCCGTGAGACGGATCACCGGGTTCACCGCAGGCTCGGGGAACCCGTGGTCCACAGTCATGAGACGGACGCGGGTCTCGGGGATCGAGTCGACGCCGGAGCGCACCGACTCCCATGCTTCTCTCGCGAGACGGACGCCGCGTCGGCCGCGGCGATCGGTCATCGCCTGAAGGACCTCGGAGGGTTCGGCGAGTGGGAACTCGAAGCGGGAGTTCTCGGCGCCGGGGCCGTCTGCGCGCTGGCGCAGGCTGTCGCCGCAGGCCACCAGGTCGTCGAGGAACCGGGTCTGTCCTGCCAGGTCGACCCAGGTGTGCGCCGGCGAAGTCAGCCGTATGCCGTCGACCTCGGTGATGCCGGCAGTGCTCTTCAACTCGTGACCCTTCACCCCGATGCGGCGCGGGGTCCCGCCGTCGTCGCGGTGCCGAGAGAGATGGATGTCGTCATTGCGCGGCTCCAACGTGCCTGGCAGCCACATGCCCCAGAGGGCGGCCGCTGTCCAGTGGGTGGCGATCGATCCGGGGGAGAGCCGCTGCAGGAGCCGGACCTGGTCTGCGAAGCTCGGCGGGCAGTCTGTGCGGGAGCGAACACCCCAGTAGGGGCTGACGAGGTCGCCGGCGCGGAGCCGGTTGCGGCGGACGTCGAGCGAGGTGGCCTCGGCGACGGTGAACAGGGACGGCAGCGAGGCAGGCAACGGGGTGGAGAGCATCGGCATGTGGCCAGCGTGGTTCGAGGCCGCTGTGCTGTGGGCGTCGCAGGCACATTCTGTGGAGGGAACCGGCAGGTCGGTCCGCTGTGGAGGAGAGGAAACGGTTCGTGGACCGTGATGAGGGCGAGGACGACGTGCGCGTGCAGCGTGTGCCGGTGGCGCGCGTCCCAAACGCTGAGACGGCATGGCTCGCCGCGCTGAGAGGGCAGGCCCCGCGCCCTGTGACGGTGCCTCATTGCCCTGGGCCAATGTCTCTGGCTCGGCGAACCAGAGAGTGTGGCCCCTTGGGCCTGCCTGCAAGTGACCGATTCCTCTGGCTCGGCGCACGGGGCTCGCTCCTCTGACAGCGAGCCAGAAGAAATGGCCCCTTCAGCACCCCGTGAAGTGGCCGAAGTCTCTGGCTCGGCGAACCAGAAGGAATGGCCGCTTCAGCGCCCCGTGAAGTGGCCGAAGTCTCTGGCTCGGCGAACCAGAAGGAACGGCCCCTTGAGCCCGCCCGCAAGTAGCCGAAGTCTCTGGCTCGGCGGCACGGGTCCCGGCGCCCACCGAATTGCCCCGTGCCGCCGGTTCCGGACACAGTGGGAGCATGACCGAGACCTTCTCCGCCCAGGACCACGACGACCTCGACCGCCTCCTCGACGCCACCGGAGGCATCCCGGACCCCGCCGACCTGCACGACGCCGCGGACGCCGCCATCGAGCAGGTCCGCACCTGGCTGACCGAGGCCCGCGGCCACAAGGCCGACTTCGCGGCCACCCAGCTCGCCGGCGCGCTCAAGGAGCCGGGCGGCCTGGACTTCATCGTGCGCTTCGTGGACCACGTGGTCCGCCCGGAGGACCCGGCCATCGCCGCCCGGGCCCTGCGTGAGCTCGCCCAGGAGTCTCCGCAGTTCCTGCCGCCGGCCCTCAAGGCCGTGTTCGGCGTCGGCGGACGCGTGGCCCCGATGGTCCCGCACGTCGCGGTGCCCACCGCGCGCCGCGTGCTGCGCCAGATGGTGTCCCACCTGATCGTGGACGCCCGGGACAAGCAGCTCACCAAGGCCATCGCCTCCCTGCGGGACGAGAAGACCCACCTGAACATCAACCTGCTCGGCGAGGCCATCCTCGGCAAGGGCGAGGCCGACCGCCGCCTCGAGGGCATCGCCGACCTCGTCCGCCGTGACGACGTGGACTACGTGTCCGTGAAGGTCTCCGCCGCCACCGCCCCGCACGCCCCCTATGCGTTCGACGAGGCCGTGCAGGAGATCACCGAGCGGCTCACCCCGCTGTACCTGTTGGCGAAGGAGAAGAAGACCTTCATCAACCTGGACATGGAGGAGTACCGCGACCTCGACCTCACGCTGAACGTCTTCACCGAGCTGCTCTCCCAGCCCGAGCTGAAGGACTACCCGGCCGGCATCGTGCTGCAGGCCTACCTGCCGGACGCCCTCGCCGCGATGATCCGCTTGCAGGAGTGGTCCGCCCGCCGCGTCGCCGACGGCGGCGCCCCGGTCAAGGTCCGCGTGGTCAAGGGGGCGAACCTGCCGATGGAGCAGATGCAGGCGTCCCTGATGGGCTGGTCCCTGGCCACCGTTCCTTCCAAGCAGGAGGCGGACACCAACTACAAGCGCGTCCTGAACTACGCCCTCACCAAGGAGCACGTGGAGAACGTGCGCATCGGCGTGGCCGGGCACAACCTCTTCGACGTGGCCCTGGCCCACCAGCTGGTCAAGCGCCGCGGCCTGTCCACCGAACAGCCCAGCGGCGTGGCGGAAGCCGGCGGCATCCCGCCGGAGGTCGAGTTCGAGATGCTCCTGGGCATGGCCACCGGCCAGGCCGAGGCGGTCAAGAAGGACGTCGGCTCCCTGCTGCTCTACACCCCGGTGGTGAAGCCCGGCGAGTTCGACGTAGCCATCTCCTACCTGGTCCGCCGCCTGGAGGAGGGCGCCTCCTCCGAGAACTTCATGTCCGCCGTGTTCGACCTGGACTCGGACCCGGAGCTGTTCGAGCGGGAGAAGCACCGTTTCCTCGCCTCCCTCGAGCAGATGGACACCGAGGTTCCGGTGCCCTCCCGCGGCCAGGACCGCTCCCGCCACGTCGACGGGGACACCCCCGCCCCCGTGGACGGCTTCGCCAACACCCCGGACACGGACCCGTCCCTGCCGGGCAACCGCGCCTGGGCCCGCCGGATCCTCGAGGCCATCCCGCACTCCACCCTCGGCACCGAGGCCGTGGACGCCCACCGCGTCACCACCGCCGCCGGCGCCGAGGACGCCATCGCCCGCGCGGAGAAGGCGGGCAACGCCTGGCGGAAGCTGACCGGCGAACAGCGCGCCGAGGCCCTCGACTCCGTGGGCCGTGCCCTGCACGCCGCCCGCGCCCGCCTGCTCGAGGTCGCCGGCTCCGAGACCGGCAAGGCCCTGGACCAGGGCGACCCCGAGGTCTCCGAGGCCGTGGACTTCGCCCACTACTACGCCCGCCTCGCCCGGGGCCTGGACCAGGTCGAGGGGGCCCGCGCGATCCCCGTGAAGCTCACGCTCGTCATCCCGCCGTGGAACTTCCCGGTGGCCATCCCGGTCGGCGGCGTCATGGCCGCCCTGGGCGCCGGCTCCCCGGTGGTCTTCAAGCCCGCCCCGCAGTCCGAGCGCACCGGCGCCGTGGCCTGGGAGCACATCATGGAGGGCCTGCGCGCCTCCGAGGCGTTCGCGGCCGACGGCCCCATGGCCGGCATCGACCCCGAGGACCTCGTCCGCCTGGTCACCATGGCCGACGAGGACGAGAAGGAGGTCGGCACCGCGCTGGTCACCCACCCGTCCGTGGAGCGCCTCATCCTCACCGGCGGCTACGAGACCGCCCAGCTGTTCAAGTCCATGCGCCCGGACCTGGACCTGCTGGCCGAGACCTCCGGCAAGAACGCCCTGATCGTCACCCCGTCCGCGGACCTCGACCTGGCCACCGATGATGTGGTGAACTCCGCGTTCGGCCACGCCGGCCAGAAGTGCTCCGCCTCCTCCCTGGTGGTGCTCGTCGGCTCGGTGGCCACCTCCGAGCGCTTCCACCGCCAGCTCCTGGACGCGGCGCGCTCCCTGCACGTGGCCTACCCGGACGACGCCCGCGCCCAGATGGGCCCGGTCATCGAGGAGCCGGGGGAGAAGCTGCGCCGCGGCCTCACCCAGCTCGAGCCCGGCGAGTCCTGGGCCCTGCAGCCGAAGCAGCTGGACGAGTCCGGCCGGCTGTGGAGCCCAGGCATCCGCTACGGCGTGAAGCCGGGCAGCCACTCCCACCTCACCGAGTTCTTCGGCCCGCACCTGTCCGTGATGACGGCCAAGGACCTGGAGGAGGCCGTGGAGATCGTCAACGCCGTGGACTTCGGCCTCACCTCGGGCCTGCACTCGCTGGACCCGGACGAGATCGACTACTGGCTGCAGCACGTCCGCGCCGGCAACCTCTACGTCAACCGCGGCATCACCGGCGCCATCGTGCGCCGCCAGCCGTTCGGCGGCTGGAAGCGCTCCGTGGTGGGCGCCACCACCAAGGCCGGCGGCCCGCACTACCTCCACGGCCTCGTGCACTGGGAGGACGCCCCGACCTGGCTGACCAACCCGGAGTCCTCCTCCGGCGCCGACGGCGAGCCGAACGTGGACCCGTCCTGGCTGCACACCGCCCAGAAGCTGGACGAGCAGACCTGGACCACCGTCTTCGGCCCGGACCAGGACATCTCCGCGCTGCGTGCCGAGCGCAACGTGCTGCGCCACGTGCCGACCCCGGTGCTGGTGCGCTGGGAGCACGGCCCCGCCGAGCACCTGCTGCGCGTGGTCTCCGCCGGCCTGCGCGCCGGCGCCCCGATGACCGTCTCCATCAACCCGGTCCCGTCCACCGAGGAGGGCGACGCCTCGAACATCTCCTCCGAGGGAGTCCGCGGCCAGGTGGAGCAGCTGCGCCGCGAGTTCCAGGGCACCGAACTCGGGGCCCCGGTGGACATCCACGTGGAGCCCACGGGCGAGTTTCACCGCCGGGCACAGCAGCTCGCGGAGGTCCCGCCGACCGCCGAGGGCGGCGGCGACGCCCGCATCCGCCTCATCTCGGACTGGGTCGGCGACCGTGCCGGCGCGCTGGCGGCGAAGCGTGCCCTCCAGCACGCGCTGGGCGGCACCCCGGACGTGGCCGTCTACGCCGGCCCGGTGGTCTCCGCCGGCGAGGTGGAGCTGCTGCCGTTCGTGCACGAGCAGGCGATCTCCATCACCGCCCACCGCTTCGGCACCCCGGACCACCTCACGGACGGGATCCTCTGATCCGCACGGATGATCCGGCCGGCCGCGGGCCGTCTCCCTCCCGGGAGACGGCCCGCGGCGGGTCTCGGGGCGCCTGCGGTGCTGCCTGCTCTCCGCCCTGCGGCGGGCCGGGATGAGCTCGCGGCTCGGTGCGCCTGCGGTGCCGCCCGTGCCGCGTCCGGGGGACTGCCGCCGACACCCTCTCCACCCGGGAGTTACTCCCCGGTAGGGTTGCGTCCATGCACCTGATCTTCCGTACCGTCGCCACCCTGCTGAAGTCCCGCCGTCGCAGCCGCGTCTCCCTGTGGGAGCCCACGTCGGTCCCGTTGCGTGCTCTGCTCACGGACGTGGACATCGCCTGGCACATCAACAACGGGCAGTACTTCGGCCTGTTCGACCTCGGCCGCTTCGACCTCATGGACCGCTGCGGCCTGTGGAAGGAGTCCCGCAAGCGCGGCTGGCTGCCGGTGGTGCAGGCCGAACAGATCGCCTTCCGCCGTTCCGTGGAGTTCGGCCAGAAGTTCTCCGTGGACACCCGTTTCCTCGGGTTCGACGAGCGCTCCATGTGGCTCGAACAGCGGATCGTGGTGGACGGGGAGGTCTACGTCCGCGGCTACATCTGCGGCCGCCTGCGCGCCAAGGACGGCCGCCCGGTGAGCAATGAGGAGATCGCGGACGCCGTGCGTTCCCTCGGCCACGACCCGGAGGGCGGCCCCGGCATCCCGGAGTGGCTCCACGAATGGCGTCGGAACATCGCCCTGCCCTCCTCCCGCACCCCCGTGCCCCACACCTGGTGAGCCTTCCCGACGACGGCCCCGCCGCCTGTCGGGGCCGGCTCGCCGGCCGCTGCGGCTGGCCCGCCGGCACGGTGATGCCCGACACGTCCAGGAGGCGGCCGTCGTCGTGAACGAAACGCCACCGGCGAGGCCCCGCATGCGGCTATGCGGGGCCTTTCCGCGCCCGTCCCGTGGACGAAGTGTCCACGGCGGACACGGAATGTGAGGGGAACGTCCGTCGGTACTGTCATTCCACATCCTGATACGGCACGATGTTCGGGTGAACAACAGATTTCTCGTCATCGCCGCGCTGTCGCTCGGGGCTCTGATCGTGGTTCTGGTGGCCTCGCTGGGCAACGAAGCCTGGTGGTTCCTGGCCGTCATCCTGGTCGCCCTGGCCATCCTGGGCATCTGGGACTTCACCCAGCGTCGGCACGCGATCCTCCGCAACTACCCCATCCTCGGCCACTTCCGGTACCTGTTGGAGTCCATCCGCCCGGAGATCCAGCAGTACTTCATCGAGCGTAACTTCGACGGCAAGCCGTTCGACCGCGACACCCGATCGCTGGTCTACGCGCGCTCCAAGGGCCTCGACAACCACAAGGCGTTCGGCACCGAGCGCGACACCGGTGAGATCGGCTACGAGTTCCTCCTGCACTCGTCCGCCCCGGTGAACCCGCCGGCCGAGCCGCCGACGGTCCGCATCGGCGGGCCGGACTGCAGCCAGCCGTACGACATGTCCCTGATGAACATCTCCTCGATGTCCTTCGGCTCGCTCTCCGCCAACGCGGTGCTGGCCATGAACAAGGGCGCCGGCATGGGCGGCTTCGTCCACGAGACCGGCGAGGGCGGCCTCACCAAGTACCACCGCGGCAACGGCGCCGACCTGTTCTGGGAGATCGGCTCCGGCTACTTCGGCTGCCGCAACGAGGACGGCACCTTCAACGCGGACAAGTTCCGTGAGAAGGCCGTCCTCCCCGAGGTCAAGGGCATCACCATCAAGATGTCCCAGGGCGCCAAGCCCGGCCTGGGCGGCATGCTCCCGGCCTCCAAGATCACCGCGGAGATCGCCGAGGCCCGTGAGATCCCGGAGGACAAGGACTGCCTGTCCCCGGCCTCGCACTCGGCGTTCTCCACCCCGCGTGAGATGGTGCAGTTCATCGGGCAGCTCCGTGAGCTCGCCGACGGCAAGCCGATCGGCATCAAGTTCTGCGTGGGCTCCCGCGTGGACGTGCTGGCCATGTGCAAGGCCATGTGGGAGGAGCGCATCGCTCCGGACTTCATCATCGTGGACGGCTCGGAGGGCGGTACCGGCGCCGCCCCGCTCGAGTACTCCGACCACATCGGCACCCCGCTCACCGAGGGCCTCATGCTCGTCCACAACGCGCTGGTCGGCACCGGCCTGCGCCACATGGTGAAGATCGGCGCCGCGGGCAAGATCGCCACCGGCTCGGACATCGTCAAGCGCCTCATCCAGGGCGCGGACTTCACCATGTCCGCCCGCGCCATGATGATGGCCACCGGCTGCATCCAGGCCCAGAAGTGCCACACCAACGAGTGCCCGGTGGGCGTGGCCACCCAGGACCCGCGCCTCATGCGCGCCCTGGACGTGGAGGACAAGTCCGCCCGCGTGTACAACTACCACCGCCTCACCGTGCGCGAGGCCGTGCAGATCATGGCGTCCATGGGCGTCACCGACCCGTCCCAGCTGAACACGCGCATGCTGCGCCGCCGTGTGGACCACCTGAGCACCCGCTCCTACGCGTCCATCTACCGCTGGATCCGCCAGAACGAGCTCCTGAACGCCCCTCCGGGCGGCTGGGACATCGACTGGGAGGAGGCGGACGCCGACCACTTCGGCGAACATGCCCCGATCCAGTACCTGAACGACCACAACCCGGAGTGGCGTTCGGAGCTGCTCGTCACCCCGACCCAGCGCGCCCAGGCGAATGCGGCCGAGCGCCGCGCGTCGGCCGCCGCGGAGGAGGCGCACCCGTCGACCTCCCCGATGCCGCGCGTGACCCAGCTGGCCGAGGGCCAGTCGCTGTACGACTACTACGGCAACGGAGTCACCGGCCAGCGCGCAGTGGAGGACAGCCGCAGCACCTCGGCTGCCGGGGGCTCCACTGCTGCACAGCAGGCCCCCGTCCGCGATGAGACCGCCGAGCATCCGCACGACGACGAGCACACGGAGCCGTACGCCGCCGGCCCGTCCCAGGACGATCACGGCAACCGCCGCATCGAGGAAGGCGACGAGGACACGAGCCATGGCACCACCGAGACCGTGGAGGGCGGCGACCGCCCCGAGGGCCGCGCCTGACCCCGAGGTCGGCGCGTGACCCCGAGGGCCGTGCCTGAGCCCGCGGACCCGCCGCGGTCCCGACACGAGCCGGCCCCGGCAGACCAGACGGTCTGCCGGGGCCGGCTCTTCCGTGTGCGGGTGGGGCGGTCAGCCGCCCTGGCGCTCCTCACGGCGGCGCTGGAAGGCGGCGAAGGACCGGTAGCCGAGCGCACCGAGGGTGGCGACGCTGACGAGCAGCAGGGCGATCAGCCACCCGGGCGCCTGCCCGACGCGGGCCAGGAGCGGGCCTCGCTCCGCCCAGTCCATGGAGGAATCGTCCGTTTCGCTCTCGGAGAGGATGCTGCGCAGGTCTTCGGTCTGGTCGCCGGAGGCCTGCGGCTTCACCAGCTTCTCCTTCTGCGCGTGCTCGAGGGCGGCGAGGGCGTCGTCCTCGAGGAGACGGCCGGAGTTCTGCAGGCCGGACAGGGCGCTGTCCGAGGCGTCGCGCAGGGTGCTGTTGCGGCTGGAACCGTCGTTCGAGCCGAGGGACGGGGCGCCCTGGGCCTCGGTGGCCCCACCGGGGGTCGGCGCAGGGTAGAAGTCCAGGTCCAGCGGCTCGCCGGACGGGGACATCGCGCCGTCTCCGGGGGTCCCGGAGGCCTCGGGGCTCGGGGTGTCGTCCGTGCCGGGGCTCGGGGCCGGAGTCCAGGAGTCGTCCTGGCCGTCGGCGGACGGCGACGGGGTCCAAGAACCGGGCGCCTCGGAGGACGGGGCCGGCGTCCGGGTGCCGGGCGCGGTCGAGGACGGGCTGCCGGGGCCGTCAGGGGCCGAGGAGGCGTGCGGGGTCCACGGGGTGGACAGCGGCGGGGTCGGACTCGGCGACCGCGGGGTGTCGGACGGGCTGGGCGACCGCGGATCGTCCGACGGGCTCGGTGACCGCGGATCGTCCGACGGGCTGGGCGACCGCGGATCGTCCGACGGGCTGGGCGACCTCGGATCATCCGACGGGCTGGGCGTCGGGTCCTCGGACGGGTCGTCCGACGGGCTCGGTGACTTCGGGGTGTCGGACGGGCTCGGCGTCGGGTCGTCGGAGGGCGAGGGGGACGGCTCGCGTGACGGGGAGGGGTCTTCGGTGGGGTCGTCCGACGGCCTCGGCGAGGGGTCCTCGGAAGGGGAGGGGCCCTCAGTGGGGTCGTCAGACGGCGAGGGGGACGGCTCGCGTGACGGGGAGGGGTCTTCGGTGGGGTCGTCGGACGGGCTCGGTGACTTCGGGGTGTCGGACGGGCTCGGCGTCGGATTCTCGGAGGGGTCCTCAGTGGGCTCGGTCGGGGTACTCGACGGCGAGGTATACGGCTCGTGTGACGGCGTGGGATCCTCGGACGGGGAGGGGTCCTCGGTCGGATCGCCCGACGGGCTCTGCGACGGATCCTCGGACGGCGTCGGTTCCTCCGTGGGGGAAGCGGTCGGCTCCTCGGTCGGCTCCGGGGTGGTGGTCTCCGCACTCGACGACGGCGCGGTGCTCGGCTCGGCGGTCTCCACAGCGTGGGCCGGGCCGGCGAGCACGGCGGCAGAGAGCAGCACGCCGGTCACGCCGAGGGCGCGCGCGTGTGCGGAGCCGGTGGTGCTGCGTGCGGTCATCAGTGGGTCCCCTCCGGGCTCATGGCCGGTGCCGGGTGCAGTCAGGTCTGGATGCACGAGGGCCGGTCGGCCGCATGTCGAACGCCTGCAAAGACGATACTAGCGGCTCACCGGCCCTTGTGACACTCCTGTGTCCATGCCCTGGGCGTGGTCTCATGCCCAGGTCAGCGCCCCGCCGGGCGGGGTGTCACGGACTCAGAGGCGGGTGACGTTGGCGGCCTGCAGGCCCTTGTCGCCCTGGACGGTCTCGAACTCCACGCGGTCGTTCTCCTGGAGCTCCTTGAAGCCCTGTGCCTGGATGGCGGAGTAGTGCACGAAGACGTCGGCGGAGCCGTCCTCCGGAGCGATGAAGCCGAAGCCCTTCTCGGTGTTGAACCACTTGACGGTGCCCACGGTCATGGGGGTGTCCTTTCGCTGTGCCCGCCTGCGGTGCGCAGGCTGTCGGCGTCGGTGCCGTGCAGCGGGCTCGCGGCACGGGTGAAGCGGTGACACTGCACCGCGAAGACCAACGCCCCCTGGCCGTCAGGCCCGGGTACTGCAAGAAGACGGGTAAACAGGGAGAACTGCTTCTTGCCCATCGTCTCACGTTTCCCGACGACGGCGGTACACCGGCCGCTGTCCTCCCGGCCCTGTCGCAGGGAGGGGGACGGGCGGATGACGCGGGGCGGCCGTCGTCGTGCCTCCCGCCGCCGGCGGGCGGAGGCGATCCGGGCGGATCAGGCGAGCGGGCGCAACCCGGTGAAGGCGTTGTGGTGCAGGGCTGCCGGGGCGTGGACGTCCGTGTGGTCGGCGAAGCCCAGGACCTCCAGCAGGACCACCGTGTGGTCGCCGGCGTCCACCTCGGCGTGCAGGCGGGTCTCCAACCACAGCGAGGAGCCCTCGAGCAACGGGGTGCCCCGGCCGGTGCGGTGCAGCTCCAGCCCGGCGAGGCGGTCTCCGGTGCGGGAGGCCAGCTGACGGCACAAGTGGTGCTGCTCCTCGGCGAGCAGGGAGACGCCGAGGGTGTCCGCGTTCCGCAGACGGGCCCACGTGCGGGAGGACTTCTGCACGGAGAAGGACACCAGCGCCGGCTCCCAGGAGATCCCCACGGCGAAGGAGGAGGACACCATCACCTCGTCCACACCGCCCGACCGGCCGGTGACGGCCACCGCGCCGGTGGGGAACGCGCCGAGTCCTCGGCGCAGGTTCAGGGGTGTGATGTCCTCGTCCCAGCGCGGATGCGCGGCGGTGGCGGGGGAGAGCAGTGCGGTGGTGGTCATGCGTCGGATCCCTTCGGAACGGACGCGGCCCTGCGGTGCAGGCGGGCGGACCGACGTGTCCGCAGAGACGCTGTACTTGCCCAACCGGGGTGCCGGAGGGCCGAATCCTCACCTGGAGCACCCCACTGCAGCGTTGAGAGGGTTGCCGTCCCGCCGGCCAGGGCCGTGAATGGCGGGAACTCGTGATTCTGGGCTCCACGGTAGGAGCGGGCACGCCGGGGCGTCAAAGGTGTCGACCCTGTGAACGACACGCGAGGTCACACCGATGCCGTCGCCGTGCCGAGCAGCGGCGAAACGACGGTTTTCCTGCGCCGTAGTCTCGGCGGAGCACTGCCAGAATGTGATGCTTGACACATCTAGGGCGGCTGGGTCAGGATGACGCTACTCGAGAGAGGGGGGGGAGCTCGAGACCGCAACCCGCGGCCCCACGGCCGGTTCACCTGAAAGGGGTCGGATCATGTGGATGGACATCAAGAAGAAGCTGTCGGCGGTATCGGCAGGGGTCGTTGTGGCAGCTGCGCTGACGGCAGCCCCGGGAGCGGGGGCGGTGACCTCATCCCCGGAGGGGGGTGTCATCTCGCCGAACGCCGACTGTGCAGAGGAGAGTTGGACGACTGTCAATGTGACCTCGAATACCTTCAAGAAGTCCCATTCGGCTTATTCCTCTGTGTCTGGGGCGCCCGGCGTGACCCTCTCCATCGCGACTGGACGAACGTTTGCCGTCAGCGGGGACATTACGGGCGAGGTGTCAGGTGATGTTCGTGCAATCCTCGCGGGTGTTTCGGCCAAGGTAGGCACCCGAGTGGGTGTCACCTATTCCTCCACCAATACGATCAGTGGAGCGTGGAAGGTGCCGGCTAGCTATAAGAACGGTGGCAAGCTCGTGATTGGTGCCAAGCGGGCTAAGGGAACTTGGAAGCGCCAGATGCTGACCAGGAACTGCAAGGTAGTGACCGTGCGTAGCGGGTCGTTCACCACTCCATGGCAGCAGTTCCACTTTCAGCACTACCGTCTCTGACCCAGGGGAAGTGCTCCGGCGTCGAACTCGAAAGGTTCGGCGCCAGAGCACTCCCGTTTCGTTCACTCATGACAAGAAGGTCAATCATGTCCTCCTTCCCCCTCCTGCGATCTACTCGTTGCGCCTCGGTTATCGTCGCGGCGATTCTCTTCGGTACAGCCATGACAGGATGCTCCTCCGCCTCGGACAACAAGACGTCCAGTTCGGGGGAATCCAGTGTTGCAGCGTCATCGAGTGACCCGGCACACGCGTCCGCATCTTCTGCGGAGTCCACGGCCGCTTCCGGCGCGGGCTCGTCAGGCTCGGACGCTGAGGAGGCGCTTCCGGCCGCTCTCTTCGAGAAGGACGGGATGACGTTGGTCGAGTACTCACGCCAGCATCCGGATGCCGGCTACCTCGACCCGGCGACGGAGTCTGTGCTCGAGGAAGCGGTCGGGACCGGTTCGCAGGAGATCACCGTGGATGCACAGAAGGGTGCGGTTCTGCGGGTCATCCTGCTCTGCCCCTCGGACGCGACGGGTAAGACGGATATTCACACCTCTCGGGAAGGCGAGGACGAGAAGACGTGGATGGCCGGCTCGGAGGGTGCGTGCGGTGACTGGTCTGCGGCGACGGCTCCCGTGCCAGAGGCCGGACCCATGACCTTCACGGTCACGGTGGACAACGATTCCCCGTTCCGGGTCGTCCTGACTGCACTCTCCGAATGACGCAGCCTCGGAGAAGGGGCGCGGCGGGACGTGAATCCCCGGGAGAAGCGTCTCGCCGCACCGCTCCCGCCTGGCCGGCTCTGCCGAGCGTTCGCATGCTCCGGCTGGTGGCCGGTGCCCTTGCCCTGACACTTGTCGTGGGCCTCACCGTCCAGGCGCAGGCCACACAGCGGCTCCGGGACCTTGTCGATCGCAGCTGGCGCGGTACCTACGACCTCGTCGTCTCCGCCCCCGGTGCCGCCCCGAGCTCTGAAGCGCTCTCCGCTCCGCTGGACACGGCCGCGTGGACGAGCTCGGCCGACCGCCTCAGCACCGCCGACCTCGACCGCATCCGCGCGGTGTCCGGCGTCGAGGTCGCCGCCCCGCTCGGCGACCTCGGCGTGCGCAGCGTGGCCAACCAGGATGCCGTGATGATCGGGTACCCAGCGGACGGCAGCGTGGAGGGTCCCCGCGCGTTCGACCTGGAGGCCCGTGTCCACACCGACGACGGCCTCGGCCGCCGTCCCGTGCTCGGTATGGACACCACGCTCATCGGTTATTTCTCCGACGATGGCCCGATCGAGGACGCCCGGCCGCTGCTGGAGGACCAGGCTGTCTGCGATCCAGCTCCTCCTGAGCCCGGCCCCTGCACGGACGTCGAACTCCCCACGCTCGCCCTCGGACCCCGCGGACGCACACCCGAGCCTGCGCAGCGTGAGGTCCCCGCCGGAACCTACTGGGCCGCCCCGTGGGCGGAACCCGACCCGCAGGGCAACCGGATGGTGGTGGTGGACGCCGCGGCGGAGGCGACGTTGCTGGACCTCGGCGGCAACACGGCCGCCGCGGACGCGTTCCGTGTGCTCGCCCAGTCCTCGCCTGCCGGGTCGCTCTCCGCAGTGGTCGACCGTCTCTCGGGCGCAGCAACCGAGGAGGCACGTGCGCTCGTCGAGGCGAAGGACCGGCTCCCCGCCCACCTGCAGATCCTCGCGGACACCACCGGTCGCTCCGCGGAGTCCCTGAGCGCGGTCCCCATGCTCGCCACGAGCGTCGGCTCGGCGCCCTTGTCCCTGGAGGTGCGCGCCAAGCCCTACCGCGAACCGGCCACCCGCCTGCGCATCGAGCAGGCTCCGGTGGACCCACGGGACCCCACCGGTCCGCGCGGCATGCTCGGCCTGCCCACCTGGGAGCTGCCCACGGGCGGTCTGGCGACGCAGGAGGACGTCTCCACCTCCGACGTCTCGGGGCGGTTCGGCGGCCTCGGCCTCGGGGTCACCGTCATCCCCGTGCCCGGGCTGACCACGGGCCAGGACCCGGTCCTGAGCTATGACTCACCTCGTCTGTCTCTGGTACAGGAGACGCGCACCCTCACCCGGCCGACGACGGCGGACGGGAACCTGGCCGAGGCCGCCGGCGTGGAGACCGCCTCTGGGACGCTCCCCGGCCGGCCCGAGGTCGCCGTCGCCCGGGCCCTGCCGGCGTCCACGTCCCGCGAGTCCGCCTACTACGCGGCCACCGACGACGGGCGTCGCTTCGGCACGGGCGACGCCCCGCTGCTGGTCAGCGTGGGCACCCTCGTCCCCGAACCGGACACGGACCTGGCGGGGATCGCCCCGCTGCTCACGGATGTGGAGCTGCCCACGACCCTCGTCGCGGACCCGGACGGCACCCCGCGCGAGGTGCGTCTGCAGCCTGCCTCCACCGGCTTCGGCCTGGCCAACCAGATGCCCGCCGCCTATGTCGACGCGGCCTCGGCCGCCACCCTCGGGCTGGAACGGCCCTTCAGCACCGTGCGGGTCCGGGTGGCCGATGTGGGGGAGGACCTCACACCGGAGAACCTCGCCACGATCGACGCAGTGGCCCAGCAGCTGAAGGACGCCGGATTCGCGGTGACCACCGTGGCCGCCTCCAGCCTCTCGCCCCGGCAATTCCAGGTGGTGTCCTACCGGTTCGACTCCACCGACGGCGAAGCCCACACCGGCCCGCTGGGCACCGTGCGCCAGCTCGGCCCGGAGCTGGCCGCCTCCCAGCGGGTCTCGGCGGCGGTCGGGTCCGCGGGGACCGCGCAGGCCATGACGGTGACCGCGCTGCTGACCGGCCTGGCAGGCCTGTGCATCCTGGCGGCGGCCCGGCCGCGACGCCGTCGGGCCGGTGTGCTGGCTCTCCAGGGCTGGACGCGCGGGGCCACGGTGAGACGCCACCTGAAGGAGGATGCTCCTACGCTCATGGTGCTCGCCCTCACCCTCGCCGCGCTCACCGCGGCCGGGGCCACGACCGCACGCATCGGGGTCGAACCCCCGCTGGTGGCCGTGGGCCTCGGGGCGACGGCGGTGCTCGCCGCCGCCATCGTGACCACGGCGGTGACCGCCGCCCGTCCCACGACCGCCGACACCCGGGAGCACGCCACCCGGTCGACGGGTCCGGCCCGGCCGGCCCGCACGGCAGCCGCGCTGCTGACCCGGTGGACAGCCCGCACATGGCCGCGCCTGCTCACCGGCGCCGCCTACCGGGCGGCCGTCGCGGTGGGGGCGGGGCTGCTGGTCGCCGTCGTCCTGCAGGCCCGCCGCGAGGCTGGCACCTCCCTGCTGGCCGGGGCCGCCGTGGCGCAGGACCTGCCGTTCCGGCTGGCGTTGGGGGCGCTGGCCGCCGTCGTGGGGATGATCCTGCTGGTGCAGCTGCATCGCGTGGAGGGGGACACCGTCCGTGCTGAGGCTATCGTGCTGCTGCTGGCGGGCTGGTCCCGGGCCAAGCTGATGGTCAGGCACCTGCCCACTCTGGCCGTCGAGGCGGCCGTGGCAGGCCTGGTGGCAGGGCTCGTGCTGGTTCTGCTCACCCCGGCGGTGGACCTGCCGCCGGTGGTGGGAGCGGCCGGTCTCGGACTGCTCCTCACCCTCCTGATCACCCTGTTCACCCGGCGAGCCCAGCTCGCCCGTGCCTGGAAGGGGCAGCCCGCATGACCGCGATCGCGCCCGTTCTCACCCTCGACCGCGTGCAGGTCGGGTACCGCAGTCCGGACGGCGGCACCCGCGTGCTCATCGAGGGGTTGGATCTCTCGCTCCACCCCGGGGAGATCGTGGGGCTGTGGGGGCGTTCGGGCACCGGGAAGTCCTCCCTCATCCGCCATCTTGCCGGGCTGACGATCCCGTTGGCGGGCCGGATCCGCTACCGCAGTCCCGACGGCGGGCTGGACGGGGACCTCGGCGGGTTCGCCGCGGAGGCCCTGGCACGGTACCGGCGTGAACACCTGGGGTACGTGGACCAGTCCTGCGAGCTGATCGGGGAGTTGTCCGCGCTGGACAACGCGGCCATCTGGGTCCACGGCGGGCCTGTCGCCGGCTCGCCCCGGGACGCACTGGACACGGTCCGGACCCAGCTGGAACGCCTTGGCCTGGGGCACCGGCTCGGCGCACCCGCCTCCCGGCTCTCCGGCGGCGAAGCCCAGCGGGTGGCGATCGTTCGGGCACTGGCCAAGCACCCGCACCTGGTCGTGGCCGATGAACCCACCGGGCACCTCGACGCCACCACGGCCCGCGAGGTCATCGCCCTGCTGCGCGAGCACGCGCAGGCTGGGTCCGCGATCCTCGTGGCCAGCCACGACCCGCTCGTCCACGCTACGGTGGACCGGGCCGTCCGGGTCGGTGAGGACTGACTCGCCCTCAGCGCCGGCCCCGCAGCCGGTCGATCTCGCGGCGCTCCTTCTTGGTGGGCCGCCCGGCGCCGCGCTCGCGCACGGGCACGGCGAGCAGCTCGCGGGGGATCGGCGGTGGCGAGTGGTCGATGTACTGCCGCTGCGCCACCGGGGCGCCCACGCGCTTGGAGATCAGCCCGGTGACCTGCAGGATGCGCTCGCGGTGGTCTTTGCGCAGGCGCACCGTGTCCCCGACCGCCAGGGTGTGCGCCGCCTTGACGGGCTCCCCATTGACGCGCACGTGTCCGCCCCGCACCGCAGCGGTGGCGGCCGAGCGGGTCTTGTACATGCGGACCGCCCACAGCCAGGCGTCCAGACGGACGGCGCTCACCAGTCAGCTCCGGCGGATCCGCATGGCGGCGCCGTGGCCCTCCAGGCCCTCGTCATGGGCCAGGGCGCTGACACCGTCGATCAGCTCCTCCAGGCCCTGCGCGTCGTAGCGGATGAGCTGCTGCAGACGCAGGAACGTCACGGTGTTCAGACCGGAGGAGAAACGAGCGGTGCCGGAGGTCGGCAGCACGTGGTTGGACCCGGCGGAGTAGTCGCCCAGCGGCACCGGGGTGTGCGGGCCCACGAAGATCGCGCCGGCATGGGTGACCCGGCGGGCCACCTGCTCCGGGTTGCGGGTGTGCACCTCCAGGTGCTCGGCGGCGTAGGCGTCCGCCACCTGCACCGCATGGTCCATGTCCCGCACCAGCAGGACGCCGGACTGCGGGCCGGTCAGGGCGGTGCGGATCTGCTCGGCCAGCGGTAGCCGCGGGGCCTGGCGCTCCACCTCCGCCAGCACGTCCCGGACGAGCTCCTCGGAGTCCGTGATGAGCACCGAGGCGGCCAGCGGGTCATGCTCGGACTGGCTGATCAGGTCCGCGGCCACCCATGCGGCCTGCGCCGTGCCGTCGGCGATCACCGCGATCTCGGACGGGCCGGCCTCGGCATCCACGCCGATCCTGCCCAGCAGCGCACGCTTGGCCGCGGCCACATAGACGTTGCCCGGACCCGTGACCATGGCGACGGGCGCGCAGACCTGCGTGCCGTCGTCGTCCTTCACACCCAGGGCGAGCATCGCGACGGCCTGGGCCCCGCCGGCGGCGTAGACCTCGTCCACGCCCAGCAGGGCGCAGGCGGCCAGGACGGTGGGGTGCGGCAGGCCGCCGTGCTCGCGCTGCGGCGGGGAGGCCACGGCCAGGCCCTGCACACCGGCGGCCTGCGCCGGCACCACGTTCATCACCACCGACGACGGGTAGACGGCCCGGCCTCCGGGCACGTAGAGCCCCACGCGGTCCACCGGCACCCAGCGGTTCTCCACGATCGCGCCGTCGGCCAGCTCGACCTCCGTGCCGGAGGGCACCTGCGCGGCGTGGACCTTCCGGGCGCGGCGGATGGACTCCTCCAGAGCGGCGCGGACCTCCGGGGCCAGGGTCTGGAGGGCCTGCTCGATCGCCTCGGCCGGCACGCGCAGGGCTGGGGCACGCACGCCGTCGAAGCGCTCGCCGAGCTCCAGCACGGCCGAGGCCCCGCCGGTCCGGACCTGCTCGATGATCGGCAGGACCGCGGAGACGGTCGAGGACACGTCCACCTCGGCGCGGGGCACCACGGCGTCCAGGGCAGTGTCCGCGGCGGCGTCGCGCAGGTCGGTGACGGAGAGCATCGGTGAACCTCCAGGCTGGTCGGTCTCGTCCGGCCGGCCGATCGGCTGGAAGCCCTCGCTCCCCGCGGTGCCGGCCACCGGTGTCCAGCCTCCATTCTGCGCTCTCCCGTGAACCGTCCGGGGCCAGGTGTCAGACTGGTGACATGCCTGTAGCCGCCGCGCCGATGCCCCTGTTCCTCTCCGGCCTGTTCTCCGCGACACAGCAGGAAGGCGTGCCGGAGGAGGTGCAGCAGGGCGCCGACGCCACCGTCCGCGTCCTCGGGCTGGAGCTGGCCACGCTGCTCGGTGTGTGCGGGGCCTTCGTGCTCGGCTGGGCGCTCGTCTTCCTCGGCTTCCTGGTGGTCCAGGCCGTGCTGTTCAAGAGGCGGGCACTGGCCGGGCGTCTGCGCCGGCTGCGGCACCCGCTGGGCTGGCGCTCGGCTTCAGCATGTCCCGCGTGGCCCTGGTGACCATGGCGAAGGCCCCGGCACGGGAGGCGGCGTGGTTCCCCTTCGTGTCCTTCCTGCTGCTCGCCGCCTTCGTCGGCTGCCTGGCCTGGGCCGCCGTCCGCGCGGTGAACGTGGTGGAGGAGCAGGTCCTGGACCGCTACCGCGAGGCCGGTGTCAACGACCGCCGCGAGCGCAAGGTCCGGACCCAGACCGTGCTCATCCGGCGCATCCTGCAGGCGGTGATCGTGGTGGTGGCCGTGGCCGTCGTCCTGCTGACCATCCCGGCGGTCCGCTCGCTCGGTGCCGGCCTGCTGGCCTCGGCCGGCCTCATCTCCGTGATCGCAGCCCTGGCGGTGCAGTCCACCCTGACGAACGTGTTCGCCGGCGTGCAGCTGGCCTTCACCGACTCGGTGCGTGTGGGGGACGTGGTCACCATGGACACCACCTTCGGCACCGTGGAGGACATCACCCTGTCCAACGTGGTCCTCAAGCTCTGGGACGGCCGACGCATGGTCTATCCCTCCAGCCAGTTCACCACCCAGCCGTTCGAGAACTGGACCCGCGTGGGCTCGGCCGTCTCCGGCACCGTGGAGATGGACGTGGACTGGCGGGTGCCCATGGAGGACCTGCGTGAGCGCCTCAAGGAGCTGCTCGCCTCCACCGACCTCTGGGACGGCCGCGAGGCCTCCATGCAGGTCACGGATGCCGTCGGCGGCATGGTCCGCATCCGCGCCGTGGTCTCCGCCCGCACCTCCGGCGACCTCTGGGACCTGCGCTGCCTGGTCCGCGAGGACCTGGTGAACTTCATCCGCCACGACCACCCGGAGGCCATCCACGCCCAGCGCCTCAGTGCGCTCGAGACCCCGTTCCGCCCGGGCGGTCTGACCGACGACGACGGCACCGCCTCCGCTTCGGGCCTCCCCTCGTGTGCGGGGTCGGCTCCGGCCTCGTCCGGAGCGGCTCCGGAGGGTGGCTCGCCTGCTTCCGAGGAGCGGGGAGGCGCAGGCAGGGCCTGTGCAGGCAGGGCTGGCACCGGCGCAGAGGAGGCCGGTGCGGTTGAGAGGGGCGCCGGGCAGAGGAAGGCCGGTGCGAAGGACGCCGGAGGCGACGTCGCGGCGGCACCGGCCGACCGTGAGGGGTTCCACCCGCCGACGGCGCGCCTGCCGCGCGTGGACGGGGACACGCGCCCGCAGATCGGCGCGCAACCGACCGCACCGCTGGCCCGCGTGGGCGAGGACACCTCCATGTACACCGGCTCCATCACCGCGGTGGAGCGCAACCGCGAGTTCGCCGGCCCCGGCGAGGACGCCTACGCCGAGCGCATGGCCAAGGTCCGCGCCGAGCGTGAGGAGGAGAGCCGCGGCGCCGAGCGGGAACAGGAGCGCCGCAGCGCCGGGCGTGAGGAGGCCGGACGGGACGACGAGGGCGTGCAGCGCGCGAAGCCCGAGGCCGACGACTGAGCGCAGGCCGGACGCGCCGACGCATCACCCCGACCAACACCCGCCCTGCCCCGTGCCCCCACGCGTCTTGGGGATAAGACACGGTCACATTTCGCGATCTCAACACCGTGTTGTATCCCCGAAACGGTAGGGGGAGCTGTGTCTCAGCGGTCCTCGGGGCGGGGGAGCTCCTCGCCCACCGGCTCGGGCTCGGCCACCGGTTCGGGCTCGAGGGCGTGAGGCGGCTCAGCCGTGTCCTGCCCGAGGGTGTGAGGCGGCTCAGCCGTGTCCTGCCCGACGGCGTCCTGGTGCCCGGCAGCGTCCTCGCGCTCCACAGGGTGCTGCTCCACGGCTCGGGCGCGGCGAGAGCCGGAGACCGGGACGGTGTCCGCCTTGGAGGAGACGGCGTCCGGCGTGTGGTCTGCGTACTGCTTCACGCACAGCACCGGCTGGTCCAGCTCGCGGAGGAGCTCGTCTGAGACCGAGCCCATCATGAACCGGCCCACGGCGCCGCGGCGGCGCAGGCCGATCACCACGATCGACGGCTCGAGCTCGGCGGCGACCTCCTTCATCTCCGCAGCGGTGGAGCGGCCGCGGGCGTACTGGCGGAACTCGGCGTCCACGCCGCAGCCGTCCAGGACCTGCTGCAGATCACGCTGCTGGGCCTCGTTGAGCAGGTTCGACGAGCGGTGCTCGCCGCCGGGGCCGGCGTTGACGACCACAATGCGCTCGCCGGTCGTGCGGGCGATGTCGATCGCCTTGTTCAGTGCGGCGCGGGACTCCGCGCGCGGGGCATAGCCCACCAGGATGGTCATGCTTCGGTCCTCTCGGAGTCGGAGTCGGAGTCGGGATCGGAGGTGGAGCGGGTGGCTGCGGAGACCTCCGCGGCCACCCGGTGGCGGGAGAAACGCTCGACCAGCGTGTCCGGGGCCATCTTCGCGGCCTGGATCAGGGAACGGAAGCGGCGGGACGGCACGCAGGTGGACTGCCCCTGGGCCAGGGCGGCCAGACCCTCGCGGGCGACCTCGTCCACGGGCATCCAGGCCCAGGACGGGTAGGAGGCGGCGTCGATGCCGGCGCGCTCGTGGAAGCCGGTGTACACCGGTCCGGGGCAGAGGGCGGTGACGTGCACACCCTCGGAGCGGTAGCGGATGTTCGCCCAGCGGGCGAAGGCCACGGCCCAGGACTTCGCGGCCCCGTAGGTGCCGTCCGGGATGAGGCCGGCCACCGAGGCCACCAGCAGGATGCGTCCGCCGCCGCGCGCCAGGAACGCGCGCAGCGCCGCCTGGGACAGGGCCAGCGGGGCCTGGACGTGGAGGAAGGCCTGGTCGAACTCCTGACGGCGGGTGGTCTCGTGGACCTCCGGGCCCACGCCGGTCCCGGCAGAGTGCACCAGTCCGGTGATGGGCTCGGCCGGGGACTCCAGGCGTTCGGCGACGGCGTCCAGGCCGGCCTCGGTGAGCAGGTCGGCCTGCAGGGCCTCCACCGGCACGCGGTAGGCGGCGCGCAGGGACCGGGCGGTCCGTTCCAGGCGGTCTGCGTCCCTACCCACCACCACGAGCCGGTGACCCTGCGCCGCCAGCTGGCGGGCGATCTCCTCACCGATGCCGGAGGTGGCTCCGGTGACGAGGTACCGCATGGTCGGAACGCCGCCGGGCAGGTCCGTCACAGGGGAGTCCTCCGTCGGCACCTCGCCGATCGGTCGGACGCGGCGGGCGACGCGCTGGGCCTGTTTCTTCTGTGCGCGCGCCAGCCTGCGTTCGGCCTTGGCGGTGCGCTTGGCCAGGCGGGCGTCCTTGGCGTCCTGCTTCAGGGCGGCCCGGGACTCGCGGCGTGCCTGCTTCTCAGCGGCCTTCTTGGACGCCTGCTCCTCAGGCGTCAGGTCCGTGGCGTCCCCGGGGTCCCCGCCCTCGGCGAGGCCAGGCGTGGGCGAGGGGGAGGAGGAGGTGAGGGAGCCGCCGTCGGGAAGGTCCGCGGCGCGCCCCGGCGCACGGCGACGGCGTGGGGAAGAGGAGGCCATGCCTCCAGTCTAGGGCGAGCCGGGGGCCCGGGACCGTGCGCTCAGGCGGTGGCGCGGACGTAGTCCAGGGTGGCGGCCGTGACCAGCGCGGCCACCTGCTTCACCTTCCCGTCCAGGCCGGGATAGATGCGGTCGGCGAGCTGCTCCGGGGTGGCCTGCGCGGCCTGGTCCTCGGGCAGCTGTGCGAGGGCCTCGCGGACCTGCGCCACCCGCTCCATGCGGTGGTCCGTGTACTCCTGGGCGATCTGCGCCACGGACGGCAGGACCGGGCCGTGGGCGGGCAGGACGGAGGTGTCGCCGAGCTCGCGGAGGCGCTCCAGGGAGGCCAGATAGTCGGCGAGGGTGCCGTCCGGGAAGTCGAGCATGGTGGTGCCGACGCCGAGGATGGTGTCCCCGGTGAGGACCGAACCGTCCGGGCCGGCGGAGGGGACCATGAAGCAGAAGGAGTCGGAGGTGTGGCCCGGCGTGTGCATCGCCTCGATCACGGTGTCCGCCTTGACGATCCGGTCCCCGTCCTCGAGCGGGTGCCCGCCGCCGCGGCAGTGCTCCTCCAGATGCGCGCGCACCGGCGCTCCGGTGACCTCGTGGAACACGTCGATCGCGCCGGTGTGGTCCTCGTGCCGATGGGTGGCGAGGATCAGCTCCACCCGGCGGCCGTCCGCGGCCTCGAGGACGTTGCGCACGTGCTCCTCGGCGGTGAAGGCCGGGCCCGGGTCCACCACCACGACCGTCTCGGAGCACGGCGCGCCGATCAGGTAGGTGTTCGTTCCGGACAGGGTCATGTCGGACGGGTTGTCCGCGGTGACGCACTGGACGAAGGGGGCCGGATTCGGTCCGGGGACGGTGTGGCGTGCAGGCATAGGGTGGATTCTATGGAACACAGCACCCGTGGCGCGTACGTGACCGGCGGCCGGGAGTTCACCCGGGACACGCAGTACATCGAGGACAGGATCGTGGCGGACGTGGACGCCGCCCGCCGCGCCCCGGCGCTGCCGCCCACGAAGGTGGGGCAGATCGGCGCCGGGCTGCGGGAGGGCGCGCAGGCCTGGCCCGTGGAGCCCGGACGCTACCGGCTGGTGGCCGCGCGGGCGTGCCCGTGGGCGAACCGGGCGATCATCGTGCGCCGGCTGCTGGGCCTGGAGGACGCCGTCTCCCTCGGCCTGCCCGGGCCCACGCATGACGCCCGCTCCTGGACCTTCGACCTGGACCCGGACGGCCGGGACCCGGTGCTCGGCACGCAGCGGCTGCAGGAGAACTACCTCGCCCGGTTCCCGGACTACCCGCGCGGCATCACCGTCCCGGCCATGGTGGACGTGCCCAGCGGCGGCGTGGTCACCAACGACTACCCGCAGCTCACCCTGGACCTCTCCACCGAGTGGACCGCCTTCCACCGCGAGGGCGCCCCGCAGCTGATCCCGGACGCCGGCCCTGAGCGGGACGAGATGTTCGAGGTCATCGAACGGATCTTCACCGAGGTCAACAACGGCGTCTACCGGTGCGGGTTCGCCGGCAGCCAGGAGGCCTACGACTCCGCCTACGCCCGCCTCTGGACCGCCATGGACTGGCTGGAGGAACGCCTGAGCGGCCGCCGCTACCTGATGGGAGAGCGCATCACGGAGGCGGACGTGCGCCTGTTCACCACGCTGGTGCGCTTCGACCCCGTCTACCACGGCCACTTCAAGTGCAACCGGAACCGGCTCGTCGAGATGCCTGCGCTGTGGGCGTATGCGCGGGACCTGTTCCAGACCCCCGGCTTCGGGGACACCGTGGACTTCGCGCAGATCAAGGCGCACTACTACGTGGTGCACGAGGACATCAACCCCACCGGCATCATCCCGCAGGGCCCGGACCTGTCCGGCTGGATGAGCGCCCACCGGCGGGATGAGCTCGGCGGCCGGCCGTTCGGGGACGGCACCCCGCCCGGTCCCGTGCGCGAGGACGAGAGGGTGGACCCGGCGCACACGCCGCTGCGCTGAGGCGTAGCCGGGCCGCCTCCGGAGCTGCAGGGCCCACGTCCCGACGACGGCCGCTCGCCTGGATGGGGAGCCGCACCGTCCCGGACGGTGCGGCTGCGCTGGTTCCCGCCGGCGTCACACTGCGGACCCGGCTGGTCCCGTGCGGCGGGCCGGGAGCATGATCGGGGCATGGCAGTGCTCCCGACCCGACTCACCCCGCTGGCCCGCCGTCTCCCGGACGTGAAGGAGCTGGCCTCGCTGATGCGCTTCGGCGCCCCGCGGGCGGACCGCCGTGCCGCCCGCCTGTCGAAGGCCGCGGACGTGGCGGACCTGCGCCGCATCGCGAAGCGCCGCACGCCCACCCCGGCGTTCGACTACGTGGACGGCGCCGCCAAGCGCGAGCTCACCCACACCCGGGCCCGCGAGGTGTTCGACTCGGTGGAGCTGCTGCCGCGGATCCTGCACGGGATCGCGGAGCCGGACCTGTCCGTGGACATCGCCGGGGCCCACTCGGCGCTGCCCTTCGGCATCGCGCCCACCGGCTTCACCCGCTTCATGCACGCCGAGGGCGAGAACGCCGGCGCCGCCGCCGCGGCGGCCGCGGGCATCCCGTTCACCCTGTCCACCATGGGCACCCGCTCCATCGAGGAGACCGCCGCGTCCTCCGGGGACGGCGACCGCTGGTTCCAGCTGTACCTGTGGCGGGACCGGGACCGCGCCCGGGACCTGATCGAGCGAGCGGCCGCCTCCGGCTACGGGGCGCTCGTGGTCACGGTGGACACCCCGGTGGCCGGCCAGCGTCTGCGGGACGTGCGCAACGGCATGACCATCCCGCCGCAGCTGACGCCGAAGACCGTGGTGGACGCCGCCTGGCGCCCGGAGTGGTGGTTCAACTTCCTCACCACGGACCCGCTGACCTTCGCCTCGCTCTCCGACTCCGCCGGGGACCTGCCGTCCATCATCAACGGCATGTTCGACCCCACCCTGTCCCTGAAGGACCTGGAGTGGATCCGCTCGGCGTGGAAGGGGCAGCTGTTCGTCAAGGGCATCCTCACCGCAGAGGACACCCGCCGCGCGCTGGACACCGGCGCGGACGGACTGGTGGTCTCCAACCACGGCGGCCGCCAGCTCGATCGCGCGCCGGTGTCCCTGCAGGCGCTGCCGGGTGTGCGCGCCGAGGCCGGCCCGGACGTGCCGATCATCCTGGACTCCGGCATCACCACCGGCGAGGACATCGTGGCGGCCCTGGCCCTCGGCGCCGACTTCACCCTGATCGGCCGCGCGTACCTCTACGGCCTCATGGCCGGCGGCCAGGAGGGCGTGGCCCGCGTGATCGAGCTGCTCGCCCAGGAGGTGACGGTGGCGATGACGCTCATGGGCGCCGCCACCACGAAGGACCTCACCCCGGACTCGGTGCGCGCGCCCTGGCTGCAGGGGTGAGCCCTCCGGCCCGCCGCCGGGGCGGATTCCCCGCCTCTGTGTTCACAGAACCCCCAGGTGAGGTCACATTCCCCGGCACTTGTTGAACAATTGGCCGCCATGGCCCATCATGGAATGTGCCGCGTGATGTGCGGCACACCGAACGACCCAGGGGGAGAGCCATGCGCATCGACATGAACAGCGACGTCGGGGAGTCCTTCGGCAGCTGGACGATGGGCGACGACGCCGCGATCTTCCGCTCCGTCTCCTCCGCCAACGTGGCCTGCGGGTTCCACGCCGGCGATCCCTCCGGCATCGCGCAGACCTGCCGGGACGCCGTGGCCGCGGGGGTGACCGTCGGCGCCCACGTGGGCTACCGGGACCTGGCCGGCTTCGGCCGCCGCTTCCTCAACTGCACGCCCACCGAGCTGGCGGACGACGTGCTCTACCAGATCGGCGCCCTGCAGGCCCTGGCCCGCGCCGCCGGCACGGACGTGCGCTACGTGAAGCCGCACGGCGCCCTCTACAACACGATCGTCCACCACGAGGAGCACGCCCAGGCCGTGGTGGACGCCGTCAAGGCCTTCGGCGGCGATCTTCCGCTGCTGCTGCTGCCGGGCTCCATCGCCCTGGAGAAGGCGGAGAGGGCCGGCCTGCGCGGCGTGGCCGAGGCCTTCGCGGACCGCGGCTACACCCCGGAGGGCACGCTCGTCTCCCGCCGGGACCCGGGCGCCGTCCTCCACGACCCGGCCGAGGTCTCCGCCCGCATGGTCCGCCTGGCCACCGAGGGTGTGCTCACCGCCGTGGACGGCTCGGACATCCGCATCGAGGCCGCCAGCATCTGCGTGCACGGGGACACCCCGGGTTCGGTGTCCATGGCCGCCTCCGTCCGTGCCGCCCTCGAGGACGCGGGCGTCGAGATCGTCTCCTTCGCATGAGCGGCTCGCACGCCCCCGGGCCGGTCCCCGGCGCCTCGGCCGCAGACCGCTGCGCCGCCGGCTCGCCGACGCCCCGCCCCCTGCGCTGGGCCGGCACCCGCGCCTTCCTGCTCGAGTGCCCGACCCTCGCGGACGTCGTCGCCCTGCACGCCCGCCTCACCGCCGAGCCGCTGCCGGGCCAGACCGAGGCGCTCGCCGCCGCCGAGACCCTCATGCTCGCCTTCCGCACCCGCGCCGAGGCGGTGGCGGCCGCCGAGCTCGCCCCGAGCCTCGTGGCCGCCGGGGACGCGGGCCAGGACGCCCGCACGGTGGAGGTGGACGTCGTCTACGACGGCGAGGACCTCGCCGCCGTCGCCGAGCTGACCGGCCTGTCCGAGGAGGCCGTGGTGGCCGCCCACGCGGACACGCTCTGGGTGGGCGCCTTCGGCGGCTTCGCCCCGGGCTTCACCTACTGCACGGCCGCGGATGCCTCCGCCGGCTTCGACGTGCCCCGCCGCGAGAGCCCGCGCACCGCCGTGCCGGCCGGCTCCGTGGCCGTGGCCGGCACCTTCTCCGCCGTCTACCCGCGCACCTCGCCCGGCGGCTGGCAGCTGCTCGGCCGCACCGACGCCGTCCTCTGGGACCTGGACCGCGAGCGCCCCGCGCTCATCCGCCCCGGCGACCTGGTGCGCTACCGCCCGGTGCGCGCCCTCGCCTCCGTCTCCGCAGGCCCCCTTCCCGACGACGACGCCCGCGTCTCCGCCTCGCAGCCCTCCTCCGGTGCGGCGTCGCCGGGGGAGGGATCCGAGCACTCCGCGCCGACCACAGGCTCCTCCGAGCCGGCCACCGCCGCAGGCGAGCGGACGGGGCGGCCGGGGCTGTCCGTCGTCGACCCCGGGATGCAGTCCCTGCTGCAGGATTTGGGCCGGGCCGGTCACGGCGACCTCGGCGTCGCCTTCTCCGGCGCCGCGGACAAGGACGCCGCCCGCCAGGCCAACCGGCTCGTGGGCAACGCGCCGGACGAGGCCGTGGTGGAGACGCTCCTGTCAGGCCTGTCCGTCACCGCTCGCGGCCTGCAGGTGCTCGCCCTGACCGGGGCCGAGGCCCGCGCCGTGGTCACGGACGCCGCCGGCACGGTGCTGCGCCGAACCGTGCCGCGCGCCCCGTTCGCCCTGCGGGACGGCGAGACCCTGACCGTCGAGGAGCCGCCCGCCGGACTGCGCACGTATCTCGCCCTGCGCGGCGGCATCCACGCCCGAGCGGACCTGGGCAGCCGCTCCACGGACGTGATGTCCGGGATCGGCCCGGCCCCGCTGGCCGCCGGGGACGAGCTCGTCCGCCGCGAGGATCCGGGGAACCGGCTCGTCGGGGACGCCGAGCCTCCGCTGCGCCGCACCCCGCGTGCTGGGCACACCGCCGTCCTGCGCATCACCCTCGGCCCCAGGGACGACTGGTTCGACCGGGACGGCATCGACCTGCTCACCTCCCAGGAGTGGGAAGTGACCGCCGAGTCCAACCGCATCGGCGTCCGCCTGGCCGCCCCGAAGGAGGGGAAGGCCCTCACCCGTGTCCGCGAGGGAGAGCTGGCCTCCGAGGGCGTGGTCTCCGGGGCCCTGCAGGTCCCGCCGTCCGGGCTGCCCGTGCTCTTCCTGGCCGACCACCCCGTCACCGGCGGCTACCCGGTGATCGCCGTGGTGGTCCGCGAGGACCTCGGCGCCGCCGCCCAGCTGCCGCCCGGCGCCCGGCTGCGCCTGATCCCCGTGGATCCGGAGACACTCGAGCCGCTGGACGCGGACGCCCCGGAACCCACCACATCCGCCCTGCCCCTCGTGGCGCCGACGACGCCGGCCGCAACCGCCTGCCACGACCCCGCCCCCGCGGCTGCCGCCGCCCAGACCACCGAGGACTGATCCCGTGACCGCACGCCCCCTGACCAAGGTCCTGATCGCCAACCGCGGCGAGATCGCCGTCCGTGTGGCCCGCGCCTGCCGTGACCACGGCATCGGCTCCGTAGCCGTCTACGCGGACCCGGACGCGGATGCGATGCACGTGGCCGTGGCGGACGAGGCCTACCACCTGCCCGGCTCCGCCTCCGGCGACACCTATCTGGACATGGACGCCCTGCTGTCCGTGGCCGAGCGCTCCGGCGCGGACGCCGTGCACCCCGGCTACGGCTTCCTCTCCGAGAACGCGGACTTCGCGCAGCGGGTCATCGACGCCGGCCTGACCTGGATCGGCCCCGCCCCGCAGGTCATCCGGGACCTCGGGGACAAGATCACCGCCCGCTCGATCGCCCAACGCGCCGGTGCCCCGCTGGTCCCCGGCTCGGACGGCCCGGTGGCCTCCCCGGCCGAGGCTCGCGCCTTCGCCGAGGAGCACGGTCTGCCGATCGCCGTCAAGGCGGCGTTCGGCGGCGGCGGCCGCGGCATCAAGGTGGTCCGGGACCTCGAGGAGGTCGAGGACGCCTTCGCCTCCGCCACCCGCGAGGCCGTGGCCGCCTTCGGCCGCGGCGAGTGCTTCGTGGAGCGCTTCCTGGACCGCCCCCGCCATGTGGAGGCCCAGGTCCTGGCGGACGGACACGGCACCGTGGTGGTGGTCGGCACCCGCGACTGCTCCCTGCAGCGCCGCAACCAGAAGCTCGTGGAGGAGGCCCCCGCCCCGTTCCTCACGGACGAGCAGCGCACCCGCATCCACGACTCCGCCCGCGCCATCTGCGCGGAGGCCGGGTACACCGGCGCCGGCACGGTGGAGTACCTGGTGGCCCCGGACGGGCTGATCAGCTTCCTCGAGGTCAACACCCGCCTGCAGGTGGAGCACCCGGTCACCGAGGAGACCACCGGTGTGGACCTGGTGCGCGAGCAGTTCCGCATCGCCGCCGGTGAGCCGATGAGCCTCGCCGAGGACCCGGCCCCGCACGGCCATGCCTTTGAGTTCCGGCTCAACGCCGAGGACCCGGCCGTCGGCTTCCTGCCCTCGCCCGGTCCGGTGGAGCACTTCGAAGCCCCTACCGGCCCGGGCCTCCGCATGGACGCCGGCGTCCGCTCCGGCTCCGTGGTGCCCGGCGAGTACGACTCGCTCATGGCCAAGCTCATCGTCTGGGGCGAGGACCGCCCGCAGGCCCTGCGCCGGGCCCAGGACGCGCTGGCCGAGCTGCGCATCGAGGGCGTGCCCACCGTGGTGCCCTTCCACCGGGCCGTGCTCGAGCAGGACGCCTTCACCTCCGAGGACGGCCTCGGGGTGTACACCACCTGGATCGAGTCCGAGTTCGCCGCCGAGTTCGAGGCCTCCGAGCACCTGGCCGCGGCCGGCCCCGCAGGCTCCCGCACCCAGATCACCGTGGACCTGGACGGCCGCGCCGTCCGCCTCGGCCTGCCGGACGCCCTCTACGCGGCGCTGATGCACGGCGGCGGGGCGGCGGCGGGCGCCGCGGCGGCCGGTGAGCCCGAGGGCCCGGGCGAGGACGCCGTCGTCGCCCCGGTGACCGGCGCCCTGGTGGCCTGGAAGGCGGAGGAGGGCGCCGTCGTCGGCAAGGGCGAGCCGGTGGCCGTCCTGGAGGCCATGAAGATGGAGACCGTGGTGCGGGCGCACCGCTCCGGTACGATCACCCGACAGCAGATCGACGAGGGGGCCACGGTGCAGCGCGGCCAGGTCCTCGCCACGATCACGGACTGAACGCCGGCACCCCGCCCGCCGGAGAGGGGATGTGCGCCCGCCCGCGTGGCAGCGGCGCGGAACGATCACCGGCAGAAGGAGACGCCCCCACATGGTTCAGAGCCGTCGTCCCCGCCGGTCGGAAGCCCAGCGCCGCGGTGCTGTCGGCGGTGCCGCGGAGGAGCTGCGCCGCCGCATCGAGAACGCCGAGCTGGCCCCCGGCACCCGTCTGGGCGAGGTCGCCCTCGCCGCCGAGTTGGACGTGAGCCGCAACAGCCTCCGCGAGGCGTTCGCCGAGCTCGCCGCCGAGCGGCTGTTGGTCCGCCGTCCCCACCGCGGCGTTATCGTGGCGTCCCCGGACGTGCCCCAGGTCCGGGAGATCTACCGCACCCGCCGCATCATCGAGCTCGGCGCCCTGCGGTTCGGCGAAATCACCCCGGAGGTCGAGGCCGAGCTGCACCAGGTGGTGGCCGTGCTCTCCCCGGATCCGAGCGCCGTGGACCCACGCCTGATGGGCGACGCCAACCAGCGCCTCCACGGCGCCATCGCCGCCATGACCGGAGCCTCGGACCTGCAGCGCACCCTCCGCCAGGCGATGGCCCGCGTGCGCCTGGCCTTCCAGCCCATGGACCGCGAGACCGCCCTGCACCCGCTCTTCGCCGAGCGCAACCTGCAGATTGCGCAGACGCTCCTGGACCGTCGCCCCGAGGACCTGCAGGAGACGATGGCCTCTTACCTGGACCAGGCCGAGCAGTTCGTCCTCGACCACCTCTCCGAGCGTCAGGACGCCTGAGCCCTCCCGCACGGCGTGCCTCGGCCGTCCGGGGCGCTTCGCAGACACCACGACGACGGCCGCCCGCCTCGCGAGGTGGACGGCCGCCGTCGTGGACCCGGGGATCGGATCAGGCTCCGGAGAACAGGGCCACCATCGGCGTGAAGGCGTTGACCGCGATGTACACGGAGACCAGCCAGGCCAGCACACCGACCACCAAGAGCCACGCCGGGTAGCGGTAGCCGTTCATCAGGTCTCGGCGACGCCAGGCCACGAACAGCAGCACGGCGAAGCCGACCGGCAGGATCATGCCGTTGAAGGCGCCGGCGAAGACCAGCAGGGTCTGCGGGGCCTGGCGCAGGGTCAGGTAGAGGGCGGCGCAGACCACGATGAACGCGACCGTCAGCAGGTTGCGGGTGCGTGCCGAGGTGGTGGACTTCGTGATGAAGGAGACCGAGGTGTAGGAGGCGCCGATCACCGACGTGATGGCGGCGGCCCACAGGATCACGCCGAAGACGCGCATGCCGACGTCGCCGGCGGCGTGCTGGAAGGCCGAGGCGGCCAGGTTGTCCGGATCCAGGGTCGCGCCGCCGACCACCACGCCGAGGATGGCCAGGAACAGCAGCACGCGCATCACGCCGGTGACGATGATCGACAGGACCGAGGAGCGGGTGATGGACGTGACGTCGTCCACTCCGGAGACGCCGGAGTCGATCATGCGGTGGGCGCCGGCGTAGGTGATGTAGCCGCCCACGGTGCCGCCGACCAGGGTGACGACGATCAGCATGTCCACGGTGTCCGGCAGGACGGACTGGCGCAGGGCGTCGCCCACGGGCGGGTCGGAGACGATCGCGACGTAGGCCATCAGGACGATCATGACGACGCCGAGGCCCACCACGATGCGGTCCAGGGCCAGGCCGGCACGCTTGGACAGGAAGATGCAGATCGCGATCACGGCGGAGACGCCGCCGCCGATCAGCGGGTCCACCCCGAGCATCGCGTCGGCTCCGAGGCCGGTGCCGGCGATGTTGCCGATGTTGAAGACCATGCCGCCGATGAACACGAGGGCGGAGAGCAGCCAGCCGAGGCCGGGCAGGGCCCGGTTGGCGAGCTCCTGGGCGCGCAGACCGGAGACACCGATGACGCGCCACACGTTCATCTGCACGGCGACGTCGATGATGATCGAGACCAGGATGGCGAACGCGAAGGCCGCGCCGACCTGCACCGTGAAGGTGGAGGTCTGGGTGATGAAGCCCGGGCCGATGGCACTGGTGGCCATCAGGAACATCGCGCCCAGCAGGGCCGTGCGCCGGTGGCGGGCGGCGTCCGGGGCGGGCGCGTCGGTGGCGCCGGCCCGCTGGGCGTGCGCGGCCGCGTCCTGGCGGTGCGGGTCGGTGGGGGTGTGGGCCATGGGCTCCTCCGGAGGGTGCGGGACAGGGGGCGCGTGACCGTGGTCACAGAACGCCTCGATGGAGGGAGCCTATGTCTTGTTCAACAATCAGGCAAGCGGCGAGTGTGAGTCGGTTCTCCCGCTCCCCGGTTGAAGCCGGCGCGGGTGCTCCCGTAAGATGGGACGGCGCAAGCCGCGCTGTTCTCCTTCCCGGGCATGCCCGGAAGGGGTCGGAAAAGCAGCGTGATCCCGCGGACTGGACTCCCGGAACGCTCCTGCGGGGCAGGCCGGGACTCGCCGTTCACACCAGCGATCCAAGGCGACTTCGGTTGGCTCTCACCCAGCCTGGTTCACCTTCAGATGAGTCGCAGTAAGAGTGCGGTGTCCACACCCGAGCGGGACTCTCAAGGAGTCCGACGGCGCCTCGTGCGTCGGAAGGGCTCCGGCATGCGGGTTCCGCCCGTCCTTTTACTACAACTTGCACGAGGAGTGATCATGGCAGCTCACTGCCAGGTAACCGGGGCTGGGCCGGGTTTCGGCCACAGCATCTCCCACTCGCACCGTCGCACCAAGCGCCGGTTCAACCCGAACATCCAGAAGAAGACCTACTGGGTCCCGTCCCTGCGCCGCAACGTCACCCTGACGCTGTCCGCCAAGGGCATCAAGACCATCGACGTCCGCGGCATCGACGCCGTGGTCGCCGACCTGATCGCGAAGGGAGTGAAGCTCTGACATGGCGAAGGAGAAGGACGTCCGTCCGATCATCAAGCTGAAGAGCACCGCCGGCACCGGGTTCACCTACGTGACCCGCAAGAACCGCCGCAACACCCCGGACCGCATCACCCTGAAGAAGTACGACCCGGTGGTCCGCAAGCACGTCGACTTCCGAGAGGAGCGCTGAGGCATGGCCAAGAAGTCCAAGATCGCCAAGAACGAGCAGCGCAAGGCCATCGTGGCCCGCAATGCCGAGAAGCGCCTCGAGCTGCGCAAGACCCTGGTCGACCCGAACGCCTCGGACGAGGCCCGCGAGGCCGCCCGCGTGGGCCTGCAGAAGCTCCCGCGCGACGCCTCCCCGGTGCGCGTGCGCAACCGCGACGCCATCGACGGCCGCCCGCGCGGCACCTTCCAGCGCTTCGGCATCTCCCGCGTGCGCTTCCGCGAGATGGCGCACCGCGGCGAGCTGCCGGGCGTGACCAAGTCGTCCTGGTGACCTCGTCCACGGCCTGACCGGAACGGTCCGGCCGGACGCGCCGTCCCTGACGACGGCCACCGACCTGCAGGTCCTCGACCTGTCCGGGGCGGTCCACCCCCACGGTGGGCCGCCCCGTCGTCGTCCCCGGCCCGGAGCCGCGGATTCCTGCGGAACCGCACGAACGGCGCCCGAAGGCAGGGCGGCGGAGCCGCAGACGCCGCCGGATCAGGCCCTGACCAGGGACGGAAACGGCCACGGGGCAGCGTCCCGGCGGGGCCGCACGGGTTCCCGGGAGCCTTGGAATCGCCTGAAAATGGCAGAATCAGGCCGCTGGAGGGCGGCGCGGCGGGACGGTCGATGGTACGTTCGGCAGTGGAAGCCCGGGGAACGTCCCGGGATCACCCCTACGATGTCCCAACACTCAGGAGGACTTCCCAATGGCTATGAACCGCAAGGAGCTCGTCGCCGCCGTCGCCGAGCGCTCCGGCAACACCCAGGCCGCCGTCAGCGATGTGCTGGACGCCGTCTTCGAGGTCTTCACCGCTCAGGTGAAGAAGGGCGAGAAGGTCTCCATCCCGGGCTGGATGGCCGTGGAGCGCACCGAGCGCAAGGAGCGCACCGGTCGCAACCCGCGCACCGGCGAGGAGATCACCATCCCGGCCGGCTACTCCGTGAAGGTGACCGCCGGCTCCAAGCTCAAGGCCGCCGCCTCCGAGTGAGCCGCCGAGCGGATCTGCCGATGAGGGCATGATCTGCACAGCGCACACAGGGCGCCCCACCATCGCGGTGGGGCGCCCTGTCGTACGTCGGGGCCGTGCGTGACGGTCCTGCCGTCGGTCCTGAGCTGTGACGCAGTCGAGGGGCATCGTCCCCGGTCCGGGCGTAGAATGGGATGTCCGGGGCGTGTGCCCAGCACACTGCCCGAGGCGACGACGCGAAGGGGGCCGGCATGCAGCACCTGATGCCCGCACGCCCCGCCGCGCCTGCCCCGGCCCCTGCGCTGCCGGTGCACGGCGGCGCCCGCCTGGCCCGCGGGTGGGCCGGGGCCGTGCTGGCCGTGGTCCTCGCCGCCGCCTCCCACACCGTCCTCGGCGCCGCGCACGCCCCGCACCCGATGGTGCTGCTGCTCGCGGTCGCCCTGGCCGCCCCGGTCTGCACCGTGCTCGCCGGCCGCCGCCTGTCTTTGCCGCGCGTACTCGCGGCCGTGCTCGGCAGCCAGGCCATCCTCCACGGCCTCTACAGCCTGGCCTCCCCGGCCCCCGGAGCCTCCGCCGCCTTCCCGACGACGGCCGGTCACCTCGGCCACGCCGTCCCGGCCTCCGGGGAGCTCGCCTCCTTCGCCGCGGCGCACTCCTCCGCGCACACTGCCGCGCATGGGGGAGCCGGCGGCCATGACCACCTCGGTCTCGGGATGCTGGCCGCCCACGTGGTGGCGGCCCTGCTGACCGTCCTGCTCATCCGCCACGGCGAGCGGCTGCTCGTCCGTGCCGCCGGACTCGTGGTGGGCGCCGTGCTGCGCCGCCGCGTTCCCGCCCTGCGCCCGGCCGTCGGCCGGGTGCGTCTGCTCTGGGGCACCTCCGCGCCCCTGGTGCCCGCCGGCCGCGAGCTCGTCGGCTCCACCGGCCTGCGCGGGCCGCCCGCCGCCCTCGTCGCGGCCTGATCGGCAGACCGCGCGGCACCGTGTCCGCGTGCGCGCCGGACGGGCCCGGCCCCTGACCTCCCCGCCGTCGGCGAGGACGTCACAGGGCTCACCGTTCCCTGAACGAGACAGACCAGCCGATGCCCCGGCCCCACACCCAGCGGGCCGGAGACGAGGCATCGGAGGCGAAAGGCACCGTGCCATGCACCTGAACGCGATGCACACCTGCACCGAGCGCGTCCGCGAGGACGTCATCCCGCGCCGCCGGCGCACCGCCGCCCTGACGGCGGCCCTGGCCCTGGCCGCGGCCCCCGTGGCGGGGGTCGCCCTGGCCGCACCGGCCCAGGCCCACGACGAGCTGCTGTCCTCCACCCCGGAGGCCGGCCAGACCCTGATCGAGGCGCCCGACGAGGTCTCCCTGACCTTCTCCGGAAACCTGATCGACGGCCAGGGGATCCAGAACCTCATCCGGGTCCGGGACGCGGACGGCAACCAGTGGCAGGCGGACTCCGGCACCGTGGAGGGGGACACCTTCTCCGCCGCGGTCTGCCCGGACCTGCCGAACGGCGACTACGAGCTGGCGTACCGCGTGGTCTACTCCGACGGGCACTCCGAGGAGCGACGACTCGACTTCACCCTGGACGCCGAGGGCGCCCCCGAGGCCGGCACCGTCCCGGAGGACTGCGGCGTGGCCGCAGAGTCCGCCGGCGGGTCCGCCGCGGAGGAGGCGACCGACGCGTCCCAGGCCGCGGAGGAGAACGGCCAGGCCGCCCAGGCCTCGGGCGACCCCGCGGCCACCACCGAGGCGCAGGACGACCAGGCCCAGGAGCCGGGACTGCCCGGCTGGGTCTGGGGGCTCGGCCTCGGCGGCGTGGCCGTGATCGGCCTCGCCGCCGTGCTGATGTTCCGCAAGGCCTCCGCGCTCGGCCACACCGACACCCCTGAGGACCGGTGACCGCGGCGTCGAGGACGATGCCGCGGGGACACCGGAGAAGAAGGACACGAACATGAAGAAGAAGACCACCCGCACCACAGCCTCCCTGGGCGCCCTCTCCGCCGCCCTGCTGCTGCTCACCGCCTGCGGCGGCGGCCAGGACGCCCCGGCCGAGCAGGACGACTCGGCGTCGCCGGCGGCCGCCTCCGAGGAGGCCGGCCAGACGGAGCAGGGCACGGACGCCGAGGAGACCGGAGACGGCCAGGACGATGCTCAGGGCGAGGACGAGTCCGCGGGCGAGGGCCCGCTGACGGTCGTCGACGCCTGGACCAAGGCCACCGAGTCCGGCATGACCGGCTCCTTCGCCACCCTCGAGAACACCACGGACGAGGACGTGCACATCACCGGTGTGCACTCGGAGCTGAGCGCCGTGGTGGAGCTGCACACGATGGTGGACGACGGCTCCGGTCAGATGGTCATGCAGGAGGCCCCGGACGGCTTCACCGTCAAGGCCGGCGAGACCCACGAGCTCGCCCCCGGCGGTGACCACGTGATGTTCATGGACCTGCAGGAGCCGCTCCTGCCGGGCGACACCGTGGACTACGTGCTGGAGCTCGAGGACGGCACCGAGGTGCCCGTCGCCGGCGAGGTCCGCGACTTCGCCGGCGCCAACGAGAGCTACCACGGCGGCGAGGCCTCCGGCTCCGAGGACGCGGACATGGACCACGACGGCCATGACCACGGGGAGCACGAGGGCGACGACCACGGGGACCACGAGGGCCATGACCACTGATCCTCGCCCCGAGGACCACACCGGCTCGGCACACCGGTCCGGTGCCGGCCCCTCCGCCTCGCGCCGTGGCCTCCTGCTGGGCGCCGGCGTGCTCGGCGGCGGCCTGCTGGGCACGGCCGTCGGCTACGCGGCAGGCCACTCGGCCACGGCCGCCCCGTCTGCCGGCACCGGCGGCGCGGGGGCAGGCCAGGGGGCGGGGCCGTCGTCGGGAAGCGGGGCGATGTCCGCCTCCGGCGACATCGGCACCTCCGGCTGGGCCGAGCCCGGCGGCGAGGCCTCCCGGGTGGCGGTGAGCTCGCCGATCGGCACGGACGCCGTGCCCTTCCACGGTGACCGCCAGGCCGGTGTGGACACCCCCGGCCAGACGCACGCCGTGTTCCTCGCGTTCGACCTGGACGAGGACCTGGACAGGGACGGCGTCCGCCGCATGCTCCGCATCCTCAGCCAGGACGCCGCCCGTCTCACCCAGGGCAGGGCGACCCTCGCGGACACCGAGCCCGAGCTGGCCGCGGCGCCGGCCCGCCTCACGGTGACCTTCGGCTTCGGCCGCGGACTCGTGGACCGGATCGACCCGGACGCGGTCCCGGAGTGGCTCGGCCCGCTGCCGCGCTTCGAGCAGATCGACGGCGAGCTGTCCGACGAGTACTCCGACGGCGACCTGCTGCTGCAGATCTGCGGCGACGACCAGATGTCCGTGGCGCACGCCCGCCGCATGCTCACCAAGGGGACCCGGGCGTTCGCCACGCCGCGCTGGACTCAGATCGGCTTCCGCGAGGCCCGCGGCTCCCATCCGACCGGCACCACCATGCGCAACCTCTTCGGCCAGGTGGACGGCACGGCCAACCCGCAGACCGGCTCCCCGGCGATCGAGCGCCTCGTGTGGGGTGTGGACGACGGGCTCGGCGCCGACCTGCAACCGTGGATCGAGCACGGCACCACCATGGTCATCCGCCGCATCCGCATGGAGCTGGACACCTGGGACGAGCTGGACCGCCCCGCCAAGGAGGACGTGATCGGCCGTCGCCTCGGCACCGGCGCCCCGCTCACCGGTGAGCAGGAGAACGACCCGATCGACTTCGAGGCCACCGGACCCGCCGGCTTCCCCGTCATCTCCGACACCGCCCATGTGCGGCGCGCCCGGATCGGCGACGGGCCCGAGCACGGCATGCTCCGCCGCGGCTACAACTATGACGGCGCGGACGGCGAGTCCGGGCTGATCTTCGTGGCGTTCCAGACCGACCTGGAACGGCAGTTCGTCCCCGTCCAGCAGAGCCTGGCCGAGTCCGACCACCTGAACATGTGGACCACCCCCGTGGGCTCCGCCGTGTTCGCCGTGCCTCCCGGCTGCGCCGAGGGCGGATTCGTGGGAGACGTGCTGTTCTCCTGACCGCCTGCCCCACATGCCGGGTCGGCCGCCGCTCCGTGCGGCGCCGCCGGCCCGGCCACCGATCGACCACCACCGCGAGAAGACAGGACCCATGCCCTCCACCGAGACCGCACCCCGCCACGGGGACCGCGCCGCCCGAGACGGCTCCCGTCCCGCCGGGAACACCACCGTCCCCGGCGGCGCCGAGCGCGCCCTCCCGGTCTGGACCTGGCCGGCGGTGGCCGCCGCCGGTGCCCTGGCCCTGGTGCTGGCCGCCTGGTTCACCGGCGTCTCCGCCGCTCGCGAGCTGTCCGACCCCGGTGCCCTGACCCGCTGGGGCGTGCCGATCGTCGAGTACGGCTCCAACATGGCGATGTCCGTGACCATCGGCGCCCTGATCTTCGCCGCCGCCATCCTGCCGCCCCACACCGGCGGCCGGGCCCCGCGCCGCCGCAAGGACGACCCGCCGGCCGAGCGCCTGCCGGAGCACCCCGCGTTCGCCCGGACCATGCTGGTGGCCTCCGTGGCCGCCGGGGTGTGGACCCTGTGCGCGCTGGCCGTGGGCATCCTGTCCTACTCGGACCTGGCCGGCATCCCGCTCGGCGCCGGCGCTGCCTTCTCGGACGGGCTCGTCGCCTACTTCGTGTCCATCTCGGTGGGGCAGGCCTGGTTCTGGGTGACCGTCATCGCCGCCGTGGTGACCTCACTGGCGGTGGCCGTGCGCTCCCACAGCGGCCTGTTCTGGGTGGGCATCCTCGCGATGATCGCCCTCGTGCCGCTCGCACTGATCGGCCACGCCGCCGGCGGCGACGACCACATGGCGGCCGTGAACTCCATCGGTCTGCACCTGCTCGGCGTGGTGGTGTGGGTCGGCGGCCTGCTGGTGCTCGCCCTGATCGCCCCCACGCTGGTCGGCCCGGACGGCGGCACCGGCCGCACCACCTACCGCCGGCAGGGAGCCGCCCCGCTCGTGCACACCGTGCTGTCCCGCTACTCGGTGCTCGCCGGACTCGGCCTGTTCACCGTGGCCCTGTCCGGCGTGGTCAACGCCGCCCTGCGGGTGGAGCACCTGCACCAGCTTCTCGCCCCGTACGGAGGCCTGGTGGCCGTGAAGTTCCTGGCGGTGGTGCTCCTGGGCCTGATCGGCCTGGCCCACCGCCGTTGGATCATTCCGCAGCTGCGTGGCGGCGCCGGCGAGGACGCCGCAGCCGAGGCCCCGCGTCCGGCCCGCCGTCTGCTGTGGCAGCTGATCGCCGTGGAGGCCGTGGTGATGTCCGCCGTCATGGGCGTCTCCGCCGTCCTCAGCCGCACTGCGCCGCCGAAGCCGGAGGAGCTGCCGGACGGCGCCAGCCCGGCCCGCATCCTCACCGGCTACGAGCTGCCCCCGGAGCTCACCGGCGCCCGCTGGTTCGACCTGTGGCGCTGGGACTGGCTGTGGGTGGCCGTGTGCGTGTTCCTGGCGATCTGGTACGTGCGGTCCACGGTGCAGCTGCACCGCCGCGGGGACTCCTGGCCCGTGCTGCGCACGATCTGCTGGATCCTCGGGCTCGTGGTGCTGACCTGGGCCACCTCCGGCGCCCCGGCCGTCTACGGCCGTGTGCTGTTCTCCGCCCACATGGTCGGGCACATGACGTTGACGATGATCGCGCCGCTGTTCCTGGCTCTCGGCGCACCGATCACGCTGGCCCTGCGCTCGTTGCCGGTGCGCACGGACGACACGCGCGGCCCGCGCGAATGGATCCTGTGGATCGTGCACTCCCGGTGGGGGGCGTTCATCACCCACCCGATCGTGGCGGGCGCCAACTTCGCCGGCTCGATCCTGGTCTTCTACTACACGGACTTCTTCCGGTTCGCGCTGGAATACCACGTGGGCCACGAGTTCATGAACGTGCACTTCCTGCTCACGGGCTTCGTGTTCGCGCTGGTGATGGTGGGCGCGGATCCGCTGCCGAACCGCCCGCCGTATCCGATCCGCCTGGTCGTGCTGCTGGCCACCATGGTGTTCCACGCGTTCATCGGCGTGGCCATGACCTCCTCCACGGGACTGATGCAGGCCGACTGGTTCGGCAACATGGGCCGCCCCTGGGGTCCGGACGCGCTGGCCGACCAGCAGATCGGCGGTGCGGTGATGTGGGGCATCGGCGAGTTCCCGACCGTGGCGATGGCCGTGACCGTGGCCGTCCTGTGGGCGCTCGACGACCGCAAGGTCGCCGAGCGCTACGACCGCAAGGCCGAGCGCGACGGAGACGCCGAGCTCGCCGCCTGGAACCAGATGTACTCGAACCTCGCCGACCAGGAGGACCGCCATGGCCGCCGCTGACACCGCCGACCGCCTGCCCGCCCGCCGCGCCGCCCGCCGCTGCGCCGGCCTGGCCCTGGCGGCGCTGCTCGCCCTCACCGGCTGCGCCCCAGGGGACGACGACGGCGCCGGCACCTCCGCCCCGGACGGCGCCTCCGCCTCGGCCGGCCAGGACGGGGACGCCTCGGCAGACGACGCGAAGCCGGAGCCGGCCTCCGAACAGGAGGCCGCGGACGTGGTGGACCAGCTGGACCTGGGCGACCGCCAGGACCAGCGGATGGCCGCCGCGGCGGCCGAGCGCGCCGCATCCTTCGGCTTCGTCCGCCAGCGCGCCGCCACGGACGAGGAGATCTCCACGACCCGCGAGGACAACGCCGCGCGCCTGCGCGACGCCTCCCGCACCACCGTGGAGCCGAGCGAGTGCAAGGCACCGCTGAACGCTCTGGACTTCTCGCCGATCCTGCTGGACCAGGAGGAGGTCTCCCGCGTGGACGTGGGCGCCGGCTCGTTCACCGGCACCGGCACCGTGGAGGTGGCGAGGCTGGACGGCCCCGCCCGCCAGCGCGTGGAGAAGCACCTGCAGACCGTGAACACCCTGCTGACCGACTGCTCGGAGATGACCATGACGGTCACCGAGGGGGACAGCACCGTGGACTACGTGCTGACCACCGAGAAGCCCGACCTGTCCGACGGCACCCCGGCGCAGTCCGCGATCACCTGGACCCGTCACCCCGCGAGCGACGAGGAGAACACGCTCACCGCGCAGGTGCTCACCGCCACCACTGCCGACTCGGTGGTCATGGTGTCCTTCGTGGGCCAGCAGGCCGCCGGAGACAAGGAGTTCACCATCATGGCCGAGGAG
>NZ_BCSN01000015.1 GCF_001570885.1 Micrococcus lylae NBRC 15355
GGCCCCCGGACGCGGGTGCGGCGGGCCCCACCGGGGGCCCGCCGCACCCGCATGGTGGTCAGGCGCGGTCGGCCAGAATCAGCTGCGCCGCCTTCTCACCGATCATGAAGCACGTGATGTTGGGGTTCACGGTCACGTGCTCGGGCATCACGGAGGCGTCGGCCACGCGCAGACCCGTCACGCCCTTGACACGCAGGCGGGCGTCAAGGGGGCTCATGGCGTCGTCGTCGGCGCCCATGCGCACCGAGCCCACCGGGTGGTACACGGTGTTGTGGGTGCGGCGCACGTAGTCGGCGATCTCCTCATCGGTCTGCACGTCCACGCCCGGGGCCAGCTCGCGCCCCGCCCACGCTGACATGGCCGGCTGGGAGACGATCTCCCGGGCCAGCCGGATGCCGGCCACCGCGACGGCCATGTCATGGCCCTCCGGGTCGGTGAAGTAGCGCGGGTCCACGGCCGGCTTGTCCCGGTAGTCGTTGGAGCGCAGGCGCACGGTGCCGCGGGACTTGGCGTGGGTGACATTGGGGGTGAGGCAGAACGTCTCGTCCGCCGTCGGGTACCCCTGACGGTAGGTGTGCATATCGAACGGCACGGAGCCGTAGTGCATCATCAGGTCGGGGCGGTCCAGCCCCTCCTTGGTCGGGGAGAAGATCCCGATCTCCCAGTACTGCGTGGCGTCGCGGTACATCGGCTGCTTGGACTCCCAGGAGATGACCGCCTCGGGGTGGTCCTGCAGGTTGGAGCCGACGCCGGGGGCGTCCACGCGCACATCGAGGCCCTGCTCGGCCAGGTGCTCGGCCGGGCCGATCCCGGAGAGCATCAGCAGCTTGGGCGTGTCGATCGCCCCGGCGGAGAGGATGACCTCGGCGCGGGCGTGGATCTCGGCCTGCCGTCCGTGCCGGTCCGCGACGTGACGGACGCCGTAGGCGCGGCGGTCGTCGTCGAAGAGCACCTCGCTCACCCAGTGGTCTGTGAGGATGTCCAGGTTCTCGCGGTCCAGGATCGGGTGGAGATAGGACACCGACGACGACGAGCGGGTGCCGTCCTGCTTGCGGTTGATCTGGAACCAGTTGGCTCCCTTCATGACGGTCTCGCCGGTGTTGAACGTCGTCGTCGGGATGCCGGCCTCGGCGGCGGCCTCGAGCAGGGCGACGCCGGCCGGGTCCTCGGCGGGCACGTCCATCAGCTCGACGGGGCCGTCATGGCCGTGGTGATCGCCCTCGGCCCGGTTGTTCTCGAGCTTCTTCACCAGCGGCAGGGTGTGCTCGGCGCCCCAGCCGGTGGCGCCCATCGCCTCCCACTGGTCCAGGTCCTCGCGGGGAGGCCAGAACGCGATGCAGGAGTTGTGGGAGGAACAGCCGCCGAGCACCTTGGCCCGGGAATGGCGCATGAAGGAGTTGCCGTTCTCCTGCGGCTCGATGGGGTAGTCCCAGTCCAGGCCGGACTCGAGCAGCTCGGGCCAGCGTCGCAGCTCGAGGACCTCGTCCAGGTCCACGTCGGTGGGGCCGGCCTCCAGCAGGGCGACGCTGATCTGGGGGTCCTCGGACAGGCGGGCCGCGAGGGCGGCGCCGGAGGAGCCGCCGCCGACCACGATGTAGTCGTAGACGGGCGTGTCGGGCCGCGGGGACGAGGCGTCGGGGACGGTGGTGGTCACGATCCGGGGGTCCTTTCGGTCATCAGCTCGTTCGTCAGCGGCGGTCGGCGAACCAGCCGGTCACCGCGGGCTCGGTGTTCTGGTAGATGTGCTTGTGCTCCACGTACTCGCCCAGCCCGGTGGGGCCGAGCTCGCGGCCGATGCCGGAGGCCTTGAAGCCGCCCCACTCGGCCTGGGGGAGGTAGGGGTGGTAGTCGTTGATCCACACGGTGCCGTGGCGCAGGGCGCGGGAGACGCGCTGGCAGGTGCCGGCGTCGGAGCTCCACACGGCCCCGGCGAGGCCGTACTCGGTGTGGTTGGCGATCTCGATGGCCTCGGCCTCGGTGGAGAACGTCTCTACGGTGATCACCGGGCCGAAACCCTCCTCGATGACGGCGGGGTTGTCCCGGTCGCAGCGGTCCAACACGGTGGGGGCGTAGAAGAAGCCGTCCTTGTGCTCTTCGCCGCCCCAGTGCCCGCCCACGCGCAGGCGTGCGCCGGCCTCGACGCCGCGGCGGACGTAGTCCGTCACCTTGTCCCGGTGGGCCGCGGAGATCAGCGGGCCGGTCTCGGCGCGCTCGTCGAAGGGGCCGCCCATCACGATGTGCCCGGCGCGCTCGACGAGGTCGTCCACGAAGCGCTCGGCGATCGACTCGTGGACGATCAGGCGCGTGCCGGCCGAGCACACCAGGCCCGAGTCGGTGAACGCGGCGTTGAGGGCGTTGTCCAGGGCCGCCTCGTAGTGGGCGTCGGGGAAGATCACGTTGGGGTTCTTCCCGCCCAGCTCGAGGGCGACCTTCTTCACGGTGCCGGCGGCGGCCTGGGCGATGGTCTTGCCCGTGGCCAGCCCGCCCGTGAAGGAGACCAGGTCCACGTCCGGGTGGGAGGAGAGCGGCTCGCCCACGGTGGCGCCGGGGCCCAGCACCAGGTTCGCGACGCCGGCCGGCAGGCCCAGCGACTCCAGTGCGCGCATCGTGAGGATGGCGGTGTGGGGGGTCTGCTCGGCGGGCTTGAGCACGAAGGTGCAGCCGGCGGCCAGGGCCGGGGCGATCTTCCAGGCGGCCTGCAGCAGCGGGAAGTTCCAGGGGGTGATCATGCCGCACACGCCCACCGGCTCGGTGACCACGCGGGACAGGACGGTCGGGTCGCCGGCGTCCACGAGGCGGCCGGGGTTCTGGTCCGCGATCTTGCCGAAGTAGCGGAAGCAGGCGGCGATGTCCGCCATGTCGCCCTCGGCCTCCACGAGGCGCTTGCCGGTGTCCAGGGCCTCGGCGCGGGCGAACTCGTCCCGGTGCTCCAGGATGTGGTCGGCCAGGCGGAGGAGCAGGTCGCCGCGCTCGGCGGCGGGGGTGGAGGACCAGACGCCGCTGTCGAACGCGCGGCGGGCGGCGGCGATCGCGGCGAGGGTGTCCTCGCGGGTGCCCTCGGCGACGACGCCGACCTCGGAGCCGTCGGCGGGGCAGTGGATGGTGCGGGTGCCGCCGTCCGAGGACGACACCCAGGCGCCGTCGATGAACTGGGTGGCGGTGGGATCGGTGGTCATGGGGATGGTGCTCCTCACGGGTGGGTGGGATCGGTCGGGGAGGCCGGGGCGGTGTCCACGGCCGGCATGGCGTCCGTGGCGGTCGAGCGGTCGGCGTCACCCCACTCATCCGGCACCTCGGACTCGAGGCGTTCGGCGAGATGGGAGTCCTCGCCCGTCATGGCGAGGAAGGTCAGGTGGGCCTCGTAGTCGTCCAGGACGTTGGCGCACAGCTGCTCGCGGCTGTAGCCGAGCACGTCCCTGCCGCGCGAGCCCTTCGCGGAGAACACCTCGAGCTGGAAGTAAGTGTCCTGGGCGACGCTGAGGCTGCCGGCAAAGCTTGGCACCGGGTAGGCCACGGGGTAGACCTGGTACTTGAAGTCCTCCTGGCCCTCGAAGGTGACGGTGAGGTCCACCCAGGGCACCCCGGACTCGGGGTGGACGCCGTGGGTGACGGCGGCGTCGGCGTCGTGGCCGCGCAGCTCGGCGGCCACCTCCTCCAGGGCGGGGCCGACCTCGCGCTCGATGTAGGCGGCGGCCTGGCGGGCCGTGGCGAAGTTCATCCGCCGGGCCAGGCGTTGGCGCCAGGTGGCGCGGTTGCCGGAGCCGCGGGCCTGGCCGGCGAGGACGGAGGGCAGGGCCGCGGTGCGCGAGTCCATGGCCAGGGACTCGGAGTGCAGCACCCGCCACAGGCTGATCATCACCAGATACAGCAGCACCGAGAGCGGCAGGCCCACGATCACGGTGGCCTTCTGCAGGGTGTAGACCCCGTCGATGAACAGCATGGACAGCGTCAGCAGGCCGGTGATCACCGCCCACGTGATGCGCAGCCATGGGGCGCCGTCGGAGTCCTCGACCGAGCCCTTGGAGGTCATGTTCGCCATGATGAGCGAGCCGGAGTCGGCACTGGTCACGTAGAAGAACAGGCCGGTGAGCACGGCCAGGCCGATCAGGAACATGGAGCCGGGGTACTTCTCCAGGAGGCTGAAGAAGCCTGCCTCAGGGGAGCTCACGGCCTCCTCCAACAGGGTCTGGTCCCCGCTGCGGAAGAAGCCGATGGCGGCGTTGCCCATGATGGACACCCACAGCAGGATGAACGCGAAGGGGATCAGAAGCACGCCCGTGACGAATTCGCGCAGGGTGCGGCCGCGGGAGATGCGGGCCAGGAACAGGGACACGAACGGTGCCCAGGCGATCCACCAGGCCCAGAAGAACAGCGTCCAGTCGGACATCCACTGCTCCGCCGGGTAGGCCGCCGGGCCGTCGGTGTAGGCGAAGGTGCGCATGAGCATCGCGGGGAACCCGGCGAAGAAGTCACCGATGTTCTGCACCAGAGCGTTGAGCAGGTCCGTGGTGCGGCCGGTGAACAGCACCCAGGCCAGGATGACGACGGCGAGGAAGACGTTCAGCTCGGAGAGACGGCGGATGCCCTTGTCCACTCCGGAGACGGTGGAGACGATGGTGATGCCCACCGCCAGGGCCATGAGGGCGACCTGCACGCCGGTGCTCACCGGCACATCCAGGATCAGGGCGAGGCCGGCGTTCAGGAAGACGACGCCGATGCCGAGGGAGACGGCGATGCCGAAGATCGTGCCGACGGTGGCGCCGATCTCCGCGGCGTGGCCGACCGGGCTGTGCACGCGGCGGCCGAAGATGGGGGCGATGGCCGACCGGATGCTCAGGGGCAGGTGGTAGCGGTAGGCGAACAGCCCGAAGGCCATGCCCATCAGGGCGTACATGGCCCACCCGGGGATGCCGTAGTGGAAGATCGTCCACAGCGGGGCCATGCGGGCGGCCTCGTCGGACATGGGCGGCAGGTCCGGTGGGGTGAGCAGGTTGGTGGCCGGGCCGGAGGTGGCGAAGAACATCAGGTCCACACCGATGCCCGCAGCGAAGAGCATGGCCGACCAGGAGAACAGGTTGAACTGCGGGACGGCGTGGTCCGGTCCGAGCCGCACCCGTCCCAGGCGGCTGAGCGCCACGACGATCACGAAGACGACGACGAGGCCCGCCGTGAGCACGTAGTACCAGCCGAAGCTCTCGGCGATCCAGCTCACCGTGGCTGAGATCACGGAGTCTGCCTGGGCGGGAAGGAACATGGCCCAGAGGGCGAAGCCGACGACGATGCCCGCCGTGCCGACGAACACCGGCCAGTTCACGGGGGAGTGGGAGGCTCCTCCGGCGTCGGGGGGACCCGGTGGCCCTGCGCTCTCGGCTGTCGTCCTCTGTTCGGCGGACACAGGTGTGCTTCCTCTCGTCGGGGTTGGGGGCCCGATCAGCCTAGCTGTTGTGGGTCATGCGGTTCTTGCCACGAGGTACGGGCTGAAGTGAGACGAGCCGGTCCCTGTCGCAGGATGAGAATTCCTCAACACAACACATCCGAAAGGAGAGCCCGCTCAGGTCTCTCGCCTCACTGCCGCCCCCAACGGTCGGTTGCGAATGCTCCCACCCCACCTGATCGGCCTACGGAACCTGGTCCCGTGGTGGAAGAAGGCTGAAATTTTCAAGCGCCGAAACCGCCCAGAGTCGGCACTTTCAGATACTTGTTGATCGCGGAAGGGTCCCATAAGAGGGCATGTCGTTGAGTTCGGGATGTTCTGGGTGGATTGTGAACTGCTTTTCGATCAGAAGGCTGTCGCTTTCTCCATGGCTGCTTCTACGATGCTTCTCTGGGCGGCTGTGAACGCCTACCTGCGTCACGTCGAGGACCGAACGGTGAACAGTGCCCAGCCCGCGGCGCCGAGCCACAGGTAGCCCGGCCACACGGACAGCCGCTGCCAGAGCCCGATGAACCAGCCGGACACGCTGACGGCCAGCATCGTGAGTGAAGCGACGACCGCCACCACGGCGATCACGCGCCCGACGGCGGCGAGCCGAGGCATCCGCTCTCGCAGTCCGGCGGCCGTGAACCACACCGCTGGCCCCTGCAGGACCATCGGCAGGGACAGCAGGGTGTGCAGGGAAAGGTCCACATCCAACGGGACCGCCGAGCCCATGCAGGCCAGCCCGACCAGCACCCACAGGACGACTCCCACCGTGCGGGCCCGCCCCGGCGGCGCCGATCTTGACTGCGGTTCCCGTCCCGCGGCTGCACACAGCAGTTCCTCCGTTGGTCCTCGGCGCCTGCATCGTCTGTGTCCCGGCAGGGGGCCTCGTCCTCTGTTTCACCTCCAACGCCGCCGGGAAGCCTCCTGTGCAGAACCCTATTGATGGCCCGGGGCTGGACCCACGGCCCATCGTCCCCTACCCACGGCCCATCGTCCCCTACCCACGGCCCATCGTCCCGGACCCACGGCCCATCGTCCCGGACCCACGGCCCATCGTCCCGGACCCACGGCCCATCGTCCCGGGCCAACACCCCACCGTCCCCCGGACCGACACCCCACTCCACGGTGACGAGGGCTGGCAGGCGAGGGGCGTCGTCGTGATTCCACAGGCCATCCGCCCTTGTCAGACCCCCGTCACCGTCCCGTAGCGTCGCACTCATGACGAATCCGAAGCCTGCAGGCACGCCCGCGACCGCCTCCACCGCCCGCCAGTGGGAGGGCGACGACCCGCGCGCCCGCCACCCGCGGCATCACGCCCCGGAGCAGCACCAGCCCGAGCCGGGCCTGGACGTGAAGACCGATCCGGTCCCGGACATCGGCCTGGACTCCTATACCGGCCTGGGCCGGCTCGAGGGCCGCAAGGCGCTGATCACCGGCGGCGACTCCGGCATCGGCGCCGCCGTGGCCGTCGCCTACGCCCGCGAGGGCGCGGACGTGGCCATCGCCTACCTGCCGGACGAGCAGCCGGACGCTGACCGGGTGATCGCCGCGATCGAGGAGGCTGGCCGGAGGGCCGTCGCCCTGCCCGGCGACCTCACGGACACCGACTACACCGCCGGCCTCGTGGACGCCGCCGCCGAACAGCTCGGCGGGCTGGACATCCTCGTGAACAATGCCGGCAAGCAGCTCGTGGCCGACACCCCGGAGGAGCTCACCGACGAGCAGGTCGCCACCACCTTCCAGATCAACGTGCTCGCCATGTTCACGCTCTCCCGTGCTGCCCTGAAGCACATGGGCCCCGGCTCGGCGATCATCAACACCACCTCGGTGCAGGCATACAACCCGAACCCGCTGATCCTGGACTACGCCGCCACCAAGGCCGCCATCAACAACTACACGAAGGGCCTGGCCCAGGCCGTCGGCCCGCGCGGCATCCGCGTCAACGCCGTCGCCCCCGGCCCGGTGTGGACCGTCCTGCAGGTCTGCGACGGCCAGCCCAAGGAGCGCCTGCCCGAGTTCGGCCACGATTCCCCGCTGGGCCGTGCCGGCCAGCCCATCGAGATGGCGCCGGCCTACGTGTTCCTCGCCAGCGGCGAGTCCAGCTATGTCAACGGGGACACCCTCAACGCGAACGGCGGCACCCCCACGCCGTGACCGGCCCCGTGACCGGTCGCATCGCCAGGCCGCCTCACCCGGCCCGCCTCGCCCGCCTCGCCCGCCTCGACCGGCCCCGTGACCGGCCGCCCCGCCCGCCGCGCCCGGCCGCCCCGCCCGCCTCGACCGGCCGCGCCCGCCTCGCAGCAGTCCCCACCGCAGCCTGTGACGGATCCCTCACCGTGAGATGACATCCTTCACACCGGCCGCTACGGTGGACGAGTTTGCGCTCCGCCCGGCCCTTCCCACCCGCCCACCAGCGCGGGGGAGAGGGGCCGGGCGGTGCCCTGTCATCCGACCGCACTCCCGAAGGGACTCTGCACATGGCCGCTGACCCGGCTGGCTCGCGCGGCACCACCGCCGCCGACGCCGCGGAGACCGTCACCACCCAGGACGGCTCCGCCACCCACGCTTCCGACCAGAACGCCCCCGACCGTCCGCGTCGGGGCGGCATCGGCAACCGGGCGCTCGACTTCGTCGAGAAGGCCGGCAACGCCCTGCCCCACCCGGCCACCCTGTTCGCCGCGCTCGCGGTGCTGGTGGTCCTGCTGTCCTGGCTGTTCTCCACGCTCGGCGTCACCGCCGAGGACCCGGTGGAGGGCGGCCAGATCGAGGTCTTCAACCTGCTGTCCCCGGAGGGCGTCCAGTGGATGTTCTCCTCCGCCGTGGACAACTTCGTGGGCTTCGCCCCGCTGGGCGTCGTGCTCGCCACCATGCTGGGCATCGGCATGGCTGAGCAGTCCGGCCTGATCGGCACGGTGCTGCGCCAGTTCATCCTGTCCGTGCCGAAGTTCCTCATCACCGCGGGCATCGTGTTCGCCGGTGTGATGTCCTCCGTGGCCTCGGACGCCGGCTACGTGGTGCTCCCGCCGCTGGCCGCGATCCTGTTCATGGCCGTCGGACGTCACCCGTTGGCCGGCCTGGCCGCCGCCTTCGCCGGCGTCTCCGCAGGCTTCTCGGCGAACCTGCTGCTCTCCGGCACGGACGTGATGCTCGGTGAGCTGACCATCGAGGCCGCCGCCACCGTGGACGGCGCCTACGCGGACGGCATGAACCTGGCCATGAACTACTGGTTCATCATCGCCTCCACCTTCCTGCTGACCATCGTCGGCACCCTGGTCTCCCAGTTCATCGTGGAGCCGCGCCTGGGCCCGTGGAAGGGCGAGGGCCGCATCGAGGACGAGGACGTCCAGCTCTCCGCCGTGGAGAAGAAGGGCCTCGTCTGGGCCACCGTCTCCGGCGTGGTCACCGTGGCGCTGCTGGCCCTGCTGATCGTCCCGGAGTGGGGCCTGCTGCGCGGCGAGGACGGCGGCGTGGTCCAGTCCCCGTTCATGGACTCGCTCGTGGTGGTCATCATCATCGCGTTCTTCGTCCCGGGCCTGGTGTACGGCATCGTCACCAAGGTGATCCGCAACGACACCGACGTGGTGGACCAGCTCTCCCAGACCCTCGCCGGCATGGCCGTGTTCCTGGTGCTGGCGTTCACCGCCGGTCAGTTCATCGCCTACTTCAACGAGTCGAAGCTGGGCCTGCTGCTGTCCGTGCTGGGCTCGCAGTTCCTGGAGTCGATCAACCTGACCGGTATCCCGCTGGTGGTCGCGTTCATCGCGTTCGTCTCGGTCGTGAACCTCTTCGTGGGCTCCGCCTCGGCGAAGTGGGCCATGCTCGCGCCGATCATGGTGCCGATCATGATGCAGCTGGGCATCTCGCCCGAGTTCACCCAGGCGGCCTACCGCGTGGCCGACTCGTCCACGAACATCCTGTCTCCGCTGATGACCTACTTCGCGCTGATCATCGCCGTGGCCCAGAAGTACGACAAGAAGATGGGCATCGGCTCCCTGATCGCCACGATGCTCCCGTACTCGATCGCCTTCCTGGTCACCTGGAGCATGATGACCATGGGCTGGTACTGGCTGGACCTGCCGCTGGGTCCGAACGCTCCGGTCACCTACACCCCGTGAGGCACTGACGGCGCCTCCTGACGGGGCCGCCTGACCTGATTCCCGACGTCGGCCGCCCGCCTTCCGCACCGAAGGCGGGCGGCCGTCGTCGTTCCTCTCCGTCCTCTGGCAGGGGTCGAGTGGGCGGGTATTCCACGATGTCGCTCGATTCCGTGGAACAGCTGCCCACCCGACTCGGGGCGACGCTCTCAGGGGCCCTGTGGCAGGGTGACTGACATGAAGACCACGAACCCCAGCCGTGTCTCCGAGCAGCTGGCCCGCCTGATCTCCACGGTCAAGGAGGATCGCAACGGGGCCCCGTCGGAGTACCTCGAGGACGTGGAGGACCGTCCGGTGGACGGCTTCGCCGTGGCCGTGTGCACCACAGACGGCGTGGCCGTCTCCGAGGGCGAGACGCAGCAGGCGTTCGCCCTGCAGTCCGTGTCCAAGGCGCTCACCTACGCGGTGGCCCTGCAGGAGCGCGGCATGGACGCCGTGCTCGAGCGTGTGGGCGTGGAGCCCTCCGGGATGGCGTTCAACGAGCTGTCCCTCCACTCGGACGGCCGCCCGTACAACCCGCTGATCAACGTCGGCGCGATCATGACCCACGGGCTGATCCCCGGGAACGACGAGGACGCCCGCCTCGAGCTCCTGCTGGACCGCTACTCGCAGCTGGCCGGGACGGACCTGACGATCTCCGAGGACGTCTGGGACGCCGAGACCGCCCGTGCCCACCAAAACCTGGGCCTGGCCCACATGCTCGCCGCTTCGCAGATGCTCCCGGACGAGGCACACGAGGTGGTCCGCGGCTACCTCGGCCAGTGCTCGGTGGAGGTCACCGTGGAGCAGCTGGCCACCATGGGCGCCACCCTGGCCTCAGGCGGCGTGAACCCGGTGACCGGCCGGCGCGTGCTGGCGGAGTGGGTCTGCCAGCAGGTGATGTCCGTGATGCTCTCCTGCGGGATGTACAACGCCTCCGGGCAGTGGATGGCGGAGGTCGGCATCCCGGCCAAGTCCGGCGTCTCGGGTGCGCTGCTCGGTGCGGTCCCGGGCGCCCTCGGCATCGCCAGCTGGTCCCCGCGCCTGGATGAGCAGGGCACGTCGGTGCGCGGCATCGGCGTGTTCGAGGCGCTCTCCGCGGACTGGGACCTGCACGTGCTGCGCCACCGCGACGCCATGGCCGGCCTGCGCGAGGCCGCCGGCGACGGGTCCTGACACCCCGGACACCCGTGTCCCGACGGCGGCCCCCGCCTCATGCGCTGGCCCACCCGTCCGCTCGGCCGGGTGAGGAGGAGAAAGCGAGGGGCAGTCGTCGTGACCGGACACACGTGGATGGCCGATCTTCGGCTCATGCCCTGGGTGGAGGCACAGTGCTAGCGTGGAGCCGACATCGCTGTGCAGTGGCGCGCCCTGACGCACCTGCGCAGCCCGAAAAGACCACGCCGACCCAGGAAGGCACCCACTGATGGCCCCCACGGCAATCCCCGTCTCTGCGCAGACCCGCGCGAGCTCGCTGTCCGACCTGCTCGCGGCCCTGATCCGCCTGCTGCCCCTGCAGATCAAGGACGAGCTCGCCCTCGCCCTGAACCAGGCCAAGTCCAAGGGTGTGAAGGTCGGCGTCGCCGCCGGTCTGATCCTCGCGGGCCTGTTCATGCTGTTCTGCATGCTGGTGTCCCTGATCGTCACCCTGATCGGCGCCTTCGCGAACCCGTCGTTCTGGTTCCCGGCCCTCATGGTGGCCGCCGCGTTCCTGCTGCTCGGCATCATCCTCGCCGCCGTCGGCGGTCTGATGATCAAGGGCGCCATGCCGCTCATCCCGGCCGAGACCGTCCGCAACATCGAGTACGACCTCGGCTACCTCAAGGAGGGCAACGCCTTCGACCCGGCCGAGTACGACCGCGTGAAGGCCGAGCGGGCCGAGCAGAAGCGCATCGAGAAGCAGCGTGAGGCCGAGCGCAAGAAGCTCGAGAAGGAAGAGAACAAGAAGGCGGTCAAGAACGGCGAGGCCGCCCCGTACCCGGAGAAGGAGACCGCCTCCGAGGACGAGATCCGCCGCCGCGCAGAGCTGCGCCGCCGCCACCTGGCGGACATCCGCTCCGGCCTGGGCGAGCGCGCCTCCGTCAAGGGCCAGATGAACGCGTTCGCCGCCCAGCGCAAGGGCCGCGGCGCCACCCCGGAGTCCGCCGGCTCCACCGACGTCACCGCCCCGTACTCCGGCGCCGCCCGCGCCGGCGAGAAGGCCGGTGCGGCCGAGGACTACGTGAAGGAGCGGTGGCAGCCGCTGGCCCTGCTCGGTGTCTCCGGCACCGCCTTCGCCGTCCTGGGCTCCATGCTCGGCAAGAAGCGCAAGGGCTGATCCGGCCGCACGCAGACTGCCCGTCCACGGCGCCTCGTCCCTCACCGAGGGGCGGGGCGCCGTGCTGTGCGCGGGCGGGGGAAGCGGTGGTGAGGACGTCCGACCCACGGCGACCTGCCACCGTCCGGCCACGTGGCCTCGCCCGAGGCCTGTGCAGGCCACAGACGCCGGTAGACTGGTCCGGCCCCCGCAGTCCCCGCCTGTGCCGCCCCGAAGGAGCCCCGTATGCGCGTGATCGACGTCGGCCTCCGCGAGGGGTACGAGTACACCGTCCGGGACACCTTCTGGACCCTGCCGAACGTCATCACCCTGGCCCGGTTCGCGCTGATCCCGGTGTTCGTCTGGCTCACCGCCACCGAGCAGTACCTGGCTGCGTTCTGGGTGCTGGCGGCCCTGTCCAGCACGGACTGGGTGGACGGGTTCGTGGCCCGCCGGTGGGACATGATCTCCACCACCGGCACGTGGCTGGATCCGCTGGCGGACCGGCTGTCCATGATCATCGTGGCCGCCACCCTGGTGCTCACCGGCGTGGCCCCGGACTGGATCGTCTGGGCGATCGTGGTGCCGGACCTCGTGCTGAGCACGGTGTCCCTGGCGCTGTTCCGCGGCAGCCCCGAGCTGGACGTCTCCGTCCTCGGCAAGGTTCGTACCGCCCTGCTGCTCGTGGCCGCACCCGTGCTGCTGCTGGGCAACGTGCCGAGCCTGACGGACACCGCCTGGGGCAGTGCCGGCCTGTGGCTGCTCTCCCTCGGCGCGATCGCCCACATGCTCGCCGCCGCGGACTACCTCCGCCGGTTCCGGGCCAAGGCCGCCGAGTTACGGGCCCGCGGGATCGATCCGCGGGACCGGACCGCCTGGTCCGAGCAGTCGGCGGAACGGCGCGAGGCCTCCGGCGCCGCACCGGCCGGCGAGGACGGGGCCGGCCCCCAGGGCGTATCCGGCGCCGTCCACGTTGCTAGGCTGAGCCGGTCTGAGCCTCCTGAGGGCCGGTGTCCACGGGGCGCCGGCGACGGGGGGAGAGGCCCCAAGACCACCCACCACCCAGGAGCACCGTCCTCGTGACCGACGCCCCGCAGGCGCATGACGCCCGTCCCCTCACCGTGATGATCGCGGCGGACACCTATCCGCCGGACGTCAACGGCGCCGCCACCTTCTGCTTCCGCCTCGCCACGGCGCTGCACGAGCGTGGCCACGACGTGCACGTGGTGGCCGCCCGCAACGACGACGGCCCGGACTTCGTGGAGCACCGCCCCGAGGCCACCGTGCACCGCCTGAAGTCCTGGCGGCCGCCCACGCACGAGTACTACCGGCTGGTGTTCCCGCCCCTGGCCCGCCGCGCGATGCGCCGCATCATGGCCCAGGTGCAGCCGGACGTGGTGCATGTGCACTGCCACTACATGATCGGCGCCGCGGCGATCACCGAGGCCGAGCGCCGCCGTGTCCGCACGATCTCCACCAACCACTTCATGCCGGAGAACCTCGAGCCGTTCCTGCCGTTCCCGCAGTGGTTCCTGGACCGCTACTCCCGCTACTCCTGGTGGCAGATGGGCCGGCTGATGAGCAAGGGCGCCGTGGTCACCACCCCCACCGCCCTGGCCGCGCGCGCCATGGCCGAGCGGGCCGGGCTGCAGAACGTGCTGCCGGTGTCCAACGGCATCGACGCCTCCAAGTACGAGCAGGCCGCCGGCGAGGTCATCACCCCGCACGCGAACCCCACCGTCCTGTTCGTCGGCCGCCTGGCCGTGGAGAAGAACATCGACGTGCTGCTGCGCGCCGTCGCGCACCTGAAGGACACCCGCCCGGAGCTGGACGTGCACGCCGAGATCGTCGGCGACGGCGAGCAGCGCGACGTCCTCCGCGAGCTTGTGGCCGAGCTCGGCATCGAGGACCGTGTGGCGATGCGAGGCCACGTCACCGAGGAGGAGCTGCACACCGCCTACCTGCGGGCAGACGTGTTCTGCCAGCCCGGCACCGCCGAGCTGCAGTCGTTGGTGTCCCTGGAGGCGATGAGCGCCTCCAAGCCCGTGGTGCTGGCCGACGCGCTGGCCCTGCCGCACCTGGCGGACGACGGCGTGAACGGCTACCTCTTCGTCCCCGGCGACCACGAGGACCTCGCCGAGAAGCTGGCCCGGGTTCTCGGCGCGAGTCCCGAGGAACGCGCCCGGATGGGCGAGGCCTCCCACGCCAAGGCCCTGCGTCATTCGGCGCAGAAGACCGTGGAGGTCTTCGAGGCGCTCTACCGCGGGGCCACACCGGCCGAGGTGCGGGCACGGCTGTGAGCGACTCCTCGCTAGACTTGACCGACGCGTGCCACGCGCGCGGGGCGTTAGCTCAGTCGGTCAGAGCAGGGGACTCATAATCCCTTGGTCACGGGTTCAAGTCCCGTACGCCCTACCTCTCTGCGGCCTTCGGTCCGGTCCACGCCGGGACGGAGGCCGCAGCCATGACCGATTCTTCCCGGCCCGCCGAACCGAGGGGCCGCGGCACCGCGGACGACGACGGTCCGGCACCTTCCGTGCGGAAGGTGCCGGACCGTCGTCGGGCCTGGACCGTGGACGCCGTCACCCGAGGGGGCCGGCGCGTGTCTGCGGCTCAGTAGCGGCCGGCCACCGAGAGCATGTTGGCCGGCATGTAGTCCACCGAGGTGATCATGAGGCCGCGGTGCGGATTCAGGGCGTGGGCCATCTTGCCGTCGCCGATGTACATCGCCACGTGGTAGACGCGGCCGGTGGAGGAGTTGCGCCAGAAGAACAGGTCGCCGGGCTGGGCTTGGGACTTCGGCACGAAGGACTTGGCGTTCCGGTACTGGTCGTGGGAGACCCGCGGCAGGGAGAAGCCGGACTTGGCCATGGCCTCGCGGACCAGGGCGGAGCAGTCGTAGCCGTACGGGCCGTTGCCGCCCCACTGGTAGTAGGTGCTCGGGTCGTTGACCTTGGAGACGATGTGCTTGACCGCGGCGGTCTTGGAGGACGGGGCCGGGGCCGGGGCAGGAGCCGGGGCAGGGGCCGGAGCCGGGGCAGGGGCGGAGGAGGAGCCCGAGACCTTCAGGACGTCGCCCACGTACATCGGGCTGTTGATGGTCTTGCCGTTCAGCGAGGCCAGGGCATACATGTCCATGCCGTGGTTGTTCGCGACGCGCCACCAGCTGTCGCCGGCCTTCACGGTGTAGGTGCCGGTGGACGGGGCAGGGGCAGGGGCCGGAGCCGGGGCAGGGGCCGAGCTGCCGTTGCTGACCTTGAGGACGTCGCCGACGTAGATGGTGGCGTCGATGGTCTTGCCGTTCATGGCGGCGAGGTCGTACATGTCCATGCCGTGGTTGTGGGCGATGCGCCACCAGCTGTCGCCGGCCTTGACGGTGTAGGTCGCCGGGGCTGCGACGGCCTCGGTGGCGGTGGAGACGGCGCCTGCACCGACGACGGTGCCGGCGCCCAGGGACAGGGCCAGGGAGGCGACGAGGGGACGACGACCGCGGCGAGCGGTGCGGGGGTGCTTCTGGGTCTCAGACATAGCGAATCTTCCAGTCGGGGACCGGCAGGTGGCATGGAGCCGCCAGGGCTTTCCGGCAGGAAGGTGCCCAGGGGTGGCCGGTACGAGAGTGAATCGGTGTGGTGAGGCCGGGAGCCGCGGGAGCGGACGGGGAAGGTCCGGGATCCGGACGATGTCCGCATCGTTATCGAATATACATGTTCGTTATCTAAACGCAACTATTGCTGTGACGGGTGTCTCTGGCGTGTCGCGCGGGGCGGGCCGCTGCCCTGCCGGCGCGATCCGGCCGGTAGCGTGGGCACCGTGACAGACCGCCCCCTGCGCCTGCTGATGGACGCCCGCTACACGCGCACCGACTTCCATGACGGCATCTCGCGCTACGGCGCCAGTCTCATCGCGGCCGTGCACCGGCTGACGACTGCGGGGGAGTGGGCCGGCCGTGTTCAGATGCACATGCTGGTCAGTGACGAGGCGCAGCTGCGCCTGCTGCCGGCCGGCGTCCCGTGGCACCGCGCCACCGGGCCCACCTCGCCCCTCGAACCGACGCTTCCCGTGCAGGTGAACCGGCTGCGTCCGGACGTGGTGTTCTCCCCGATGCAGACGATGGGCTCCGCCGGCCGCCGCTACGGGCTGATCCTCACGCTCCACGACCTCATCTACTACGAGCACCGCACCCCGCCGCGGAACCTGCCCGAGCCGGTGCGCTGGCTGTGGCGGCTCTACCACCTCGGCTACGGACCGCAGCGGCTGCTGCTCAACCGCGCGGACCGCGTGGCCACCGTCTCTCAGACCACGGCCGGGCTGATCGCCGAGCACGCGCTGACGCGACGCCCCGTGGACGTGGTGCCCAATGCTCCGCAGCCGGTAGCCGAGCCCCGGAACCCGGACGCGGCGCCGGCCCGCTCGCTCGTCTACATGGGCTCCTTCATGGACTACAAGGACGTGGACTCGCTCGTGGCCGCGATGCCGCTGCTGCCGGGGTACACGCTGCATCTGCTCTCGACGGTGCCGGCCGAACGCCGGGCGGAGCTGGAGGCGCTGCTGGCGCGGCGGCGCGCCGAGACGGGGGCCGGGACAGCGACCGGAGCGCACGGCGCGGGGGCCGGAACCTCCGGTGAGGTGGTCTTCCACAACGGCGTCACCGACGAGGAGTACATCGCCCTGCTCCGCGAGGCCACGGCGCTGGTGACCCTGTCCCGGGCCGAGGGCTACGGCCTGCCCGTGGCCGAGGCGATGTCCCACGGCACTCCGGTGATCGGCTCGGACATGCCGATCTTCCGCGAAGTCGCCGGGGGAGCCGAGCCCGCCTTCCTCCCGGTTCCGCTCGACGGCGACCGTCCCGCCGCCTTCGCCGCGCAGGTCCGCACCCTCACCGCGCCCGGCGCCTGGGCCGTGGCCTCGCGGGCCGCCGTGGGGCGTGCCGCCCGCTACCGCTGGGAGGACTCGGCGGCGCGGCTGCTCGCGGCAGTGGAGTCCGTCGCCGATGAACGCGCTCAGTCCCGCTCCCGCCGCGGCTGAGCCCCGTCCTCACCGGCATCGTCCTCCCTCCCGGCGCCGCCGTCCTCGCCGAGCGGCCACAGCACCGAGGGGCCGGACAGCCCCAGCAGCAGCGCCGGGTCCAGATAGCGATCCCGCAGCGTGCGGCCCACCAGCCAGCCGTCCAGCACGCGCACGCCCAGGTGCACGCACGGCTCGGCGCAGTGCTCCGCCGCCGGGTCCAGCCGGCCGACCGGCTGTCCCGCCGTCACCGTCTCCCCCTTCCCGACGACGGCCACCACCGGCTCCATCGAGCTCACCACCTCCTGTCCGTGGTCGATCGACAGCACCGGCCGCCCCGCCACCATGCCGACGTGCCGGACCGTCCCGTCCGCCGGAGCCAGCACGACGTCCCCGCGCAGCCGCAGGTCCACGCCGCGGTGACCGGGATCCCAGGGCTGTTCGGGGGCGTCGAAGGCGCGCAGCAGGTCTCCGGCACCCGCGCCGGGCGCGGGGGAGGACCAGCGCAGCCCCGCCGGGATCGGTGTGGGGTCGGGTGCGGAGGCGGCGGTGCCTGCAGCGGACGACGCCGCCGGTGGGCCGGCACCGGCCGGTGCGGCGCCGAGCAGCACGGTCAGCAGCAGCACCGTCGCCGGGCGGCGCAGGCCGGGGCGGCGGAAGGGCGCCCGCCTGCTCGGGCGGGGCGAAGCGGTGAGTGACGTTCCCATGGGGCCAGGGTGCGCAGAAGACGGAGGCCGGTGCCGTCGTCGAGAAGCGAACTGTGGAGGGAACCGGGCAACCGGTCCGCTGTGCAGGAGGGGACGAGCGGGCGGAAGAGGTGCCGGGCGGGCTGGGGTACGATGGTCACAGCGGTGACGTGTGCTGTGCCCGGAAACGGGAGGCGACGTCATCGACTACGCACACCACGGTGCGGCTGCGGGGCCCCGGTCCCACAGCGGCAGACCCCACCGACGGTCCCGTCCCCACGGACGGGTTTCGGCGGCGGTCCGGCGGCACCGCCGTCGTGGTGTCAGGGACCGCCCGGCCGGGCGGTCGAAGAACCGTGAAACAACGATCGGCAGCCGCCTGCGCACAGACGCGCGGGGTCCTACGGCCGCCACAGAAGGGATTCGACATGTCGTCCGTCGTGACCATGCGCCAGCTCCTCGACTCCGGTGTCCACTTCGGCCACCAGACCCGCCGCTGGAACCCCAAGATGAAGCGCTTCATCTTCACCGAGCGCAACGGCATCTACATCATCGACCTCCAGCAGTCGCTGACCTACATCGACCGTGCCTACGAGTTCGTCAAGCAGACCGTCAAGCACGGTGGCACCATCCTGTTCGTCGGCACCAAGAAGCAGGCCCAGGAGGCCATCGCCGAGCAGGCCAACCGCGTCGGCATGCCGTACGTGAACCACCGCTGGCTGGGCGGCATGCTCACCAACTTCCAGACCGTCTCCAAGCGCGTGCAGCGCATGAAGGAGCTCGAGGAGATCGACTTCGAGGACGTGGCCGGCTCGGGCCACACCAAGAAGGAGCTCCTCCTGCTCTCCCGCGAGCTGCAGAAGCTCGAGGCCAACCTGGGCGGCATCCGCAACATGTCCAAGACCCCCTCCGCCGTGTGGGTCGTGGACACCAAGAAGGAGCACCTCGCCGTGGACGAGGCCCAGAAGCTGGGCATCCCGGTGGTCGCCATCCTCGACACCAACTGCGACCCGGACGAGGTCACCTACCCGATCCCGGGCAACGACGACGCGATCCGCTCCGTCGCCCTGCTGACCCGCGTGGTCGCCGACGCCGTCGCCGACGGCCTGATGGCCCGCTCCGGCAAGGGCGGCGACGCCTCCGCCGAGCCGATGGCCGAGTGGGAGCGCGAGCTGCTCGAGCAGCACAACGCCGAGAAGGCCGCCGAGGCCGAGCAGACCGAGGGTGAGGCCGCTGAGGCCGCCGCTCCGGCCGCCTCCGAGGACGCCGCCAAGGGCGAGTGACCCCGGACCGCCCCGGCGGGCGCCCAGCCGCACCCGCCGGGGTGGACCCCAGACATCAGCATCCCGCAACCACCCCATCCAACGGGAAGGACCGAACGAGCATGGCGAACTACACCGCTGCCGACATCAAGGCCCTGCGCGAGCGCACCGGCGCCGGCATGATGGACGTCAAGAAGGCCCTCGACGAGGCCAACGGCGACACCGACAAGGCCATCGAGATCATCCGCGTCAAGGGTCTCAAGGGCGCCACCAAGCGCGAGGGCCGCGCCGCGGCCGAGGGCCTCGTCGCCGCCACCGTCGAGAACGGCGTCGGCGTGATGGTCGAGCTGAACTGCGAGACCGACTTCGTGGCCAAGGCCGAGAAGTTCATCACCCTGGGCGACGCCGTCCTGAAGACCGCCGTCGACTCCGGCGCCGCCGACCTCGAGTCGCTGCTGGCCGCCGAGTACGAGGGCCGCACCCTCGGCGACCACGTCACCGAGGAGGGCGCCCTGATGGGCGAGAAGGTCGTCGTGCGCCGCATCGCCCGCGTCGAGGGCGCCTTCGTGGACGCCTACCTCCACAGGACCTCCAAGGACCTGCCGGCCCAGGTGTCCGTGCTCCTGGCCGTGGACTCCGACTCCGACGAGGCCAAGACCGCTGCGCACGACATCGCCGTGCACACCGCCGCCTACTCGCCGACCTACCTCACCCGTGAGGACGTCCCGGCCGAGACCGTGGAGAACGAGCGCCGCATCGCCGACGAGACCGCGCGTGCCGAGGGCAAGCCGGAGCAGGCCCTGCCGAAGATCGTCGAGGGCCGCCTGACCGGCTTCTTCAAGGAGATCGTCCTCGAGGACCAGCCCTTCGCCAAGGACCCGAAGACCACCGTGGGCAAGGTCGCCTCCGAGGCCGGCACCAAGGTCACCGGCTTCGCTCGCTTCCGCGTCGGCAACTGAATCACGCCGCGGCGCCTGCCGCTCGGTCCGCCCCCTGATTCGGGGGGTAGGATCGTAGCGATCCGAGCCCGCGCCGGTCCGCATGCACCGCATGCGGCCGCCACCGATGGCGGGGTGGTCACCAGCTCGGTGACCACCCCGCCGTTGTGTGCCCACACCTGGACCAGCCCGAGACGACGCCCCGAGGAGTCCCGCCCATGGAGACGAACACCCACACCCAGTCCCTGCCGACCGTGACCGACGCCGCCACGGGCCGCCGCCGCGTGCTGCTCAAGCTCTCCGGCGAGGTCTTCGGCGGCGGCAAGGTCGGCGTGGACCCGGACACCGTCCGCGGCATCGCCGAGCAGATCGCCGAGGCCGCCGAGTCCGTCGAGATCGCGATCGTGGTCGGGGGAGGCAACTTCTTCCGCGGCGCCGAGCTGTCCGAGAACGGCATGGACCGCCGTCGCGCCGACTACATGGGCATGCTCGGCACCGTCATGAACTGCCTCGCCCTCCAGGACTTCCTCCTCCAGGCCGGCGTCTCCACCCGCGTGCAGTCCGCGATCTCCATGGAGCAGGTCGCCGAGCCGTACATCCCGCTGCGCGCCATCCGCCACATGCAGAAGGGGCGCGTGGTGGTCTTCGGCGCCGGTACCGGCCTGCCCTACTTCTCCACGGACACCGTGGCCGCGCAGCGCGCCCTCGAGATCGGCGCGGACGAGGTCCTCATGGCCAAGTCCGGCGTGGACGGCGTCTACACCGCCGACCCGAAGAAGGACCCGAACGCCGAGCGTCTGGACCACCTCACCTACGACGAGGCCCTGCAGCGGGACATCCGCGTCATGGACCTGACCGCCATGACCATGTGCAAGGACAACGGCCTGCCCATGCGCGTGTTCGGGATGGAGGGCCCCGGCAACGTCACCGCTGCTCTGCGCGGCGACGGCATCGGCACCACCGTCACCCCCTGAGCCGGGCCCCGCCCGAGCCCGAGTCCCTGAATCCCACGTAGGATGGAGGGCAGCCACTCACCCACACGTCAGGAGACATCGTGATCCAGGAGACCCTGCAGTCCGCCGAAGAGCAGATGGGCCGCACCATCGAGGCCACCCGCGAGGACTTCGCCTCCGTGCGCACCGGCCGCGCCAACCCGGGCCTCTACTCCAAGGTGATGGTGGACTACTACGGTGCCATGACCCCGCTGCAGCAGCTGGCCTCCTTCACCACCACGGACGCCCGCACCCTGCTGATCACCCCCTTCGACGTGTCCGCGCTGCGCAACATCGAGAAGGCCCTGTCCGAGTCGGAGGTCGGTGCCAACCCGTCGAACGACGGCAAGGTCATCCGCGTGGTGATGCCGGAGCTCACGGAGGAGCGGCGCAAGGAGTACGTGAAGCTCGTCAAGCAGAAGGCGGAGGAGCACAAGATCTCCGTCCGCAACGCCCGCCGCAAGGCCAAGGAGGCCATCGACAAGGCCGTCAAGGACGGCGACGTCGGCGAGGACGAGGGCGCGCGCGGAGAGAAGGAGCTCGACGCCATGACGAAGAAGCACGTGGACCTCATCGAGGACATGGCGAAGAACAAGGAAGCCGATCTGCTCGAGGTCTGAGGCCCCGCCCGGGCCCCAGCGACGCCCCACCGGAAGCATCCGATGACCACAGCCGCGCAGACCCCCGCACCCCCACGCGGCGGCCGAGACCTCAAATCCGCCGTCCTCGTGGGGGTCGTGCTGTTGGGCGTCGCCCTGGCCGGCCTGATCCTGTGGGACTGGCTGCTGGCGCTGCTCATCGTGGTGCTGCTGGTCGCCGGCGTCACCGAGGTCGCGAATGCCGTCCGAGGCATCGGCCTGGACGTCCCCAAGCCCCCGCTGTGGATCGCGGCCGTCGCCCTGCCGCTGTCCGCGCTGCTGTGGGGAGTGGAGGCGCTGTTCATCGCCCTGCTGGGGTCGTTGATGCTGGTCTGCCTCTGGACGGAGGCCACTCGCCGCAGACCCACCGGCCAGATCATCCTGGCCGGCGTGTTCGCCGTGATGTGGGCCCCGTTCCTGCTCTCCTTCGGCGTCGCGCTGCTGGACCAGCCGCGCGGCAACTTCATGGTGGCCTGCCTGCTGCTGATGGTGATCGCCAACGACACCTTCGGCTACATCGTGGGCTACCGCTTCGGCAAGAACCCCATCGCGCCGCGCATCAGCCCGAAGAAGTCGTGGGAGGGCCTGGTGGGCTCGCTCCTCGGCGCGGTGCTGGTGGGCGTGGTGGCGGTGCCGCTGCTGGTGGGCCAGCCCTGGTGGGTCGGCCTGCTGCTCGGCGTGTTCGCGGTGGTCGCCGCGACCGCCGGCGACTTCTCCGAGTCCATGGTCAAGCGTGAACTCGGAATCAAGGACATGTCCTCCCTGCTGCCGGGCCACGGCGGGGTCATGGACCGCCTGGACTCACTGGTGTTCGCCGCACCGGTGGCCTACACCCTCTTGGCCCTGCCCATCGCCTGAGCGGCGCCCCTGCCCAGGCACCTTCCCCTACGGCCGCCCCAGCGGCCCCTGACACCACAGGAGTGCGGATGTCGAAGAAGTCGCCTGATGACCTGAAGACCACCGTCGACCAGCCCTTCGAGCGCGTGGAGTCCGACGAGATCGGCTATGAGCCCAGCCACGTGGACGCCTTCATGGTGCGTGCCCGCAAGGCCTACGAGGGCGCCGGCGAGCTGTCCGTCGAGGACGTCCGCCAGGCCCGCTTCGCCACCGTCAACGGCGGCTACGCCACGGACCAGGTGGACGACGCCCTGGACCGCCTCGAGGGCGCCCTGGCGGACTCCGAGCGCGAGGCCTTCGTCTCCGAGCGCGGCGACGAGGACTGGGCCGTGATGCTCACCGAACGCACCGAAGAGCTGCTCGGCCGTGCCGACCGCGCCCCGGGCGAGCGGTTCCGCCGCCCGTCGCGCGCCGATGCCCAGTCCTATGACGTGGACCAGGTGGACGAGTTCTGCGACCGCCTCGCCGAGGCGCTGCGCGCCCCGGAGGGGGAGTCCGAGCTCGATGCGGACGACGTGCGCCGCGCCGCCTTCGCCGCCGCGGAGGGCCGCAAGGGCTACGAGGAGGGCCAGGTCGACGCGTACCTCGACGCGGCCGTGGACGTTCTGCTCCGCCGCGGCTGAGCCGCACACGAACTGTCCGGCAGCCCTACGCGGAGGGCTTCCGGCTGCCTCCGCGCGTGTTGTCAAGTCCTGTCCATGTGACTAGACTCACCCGGAGTCATCGGAGGTGACTGAGGCCACAACCGCGCCCGTGTCACCCGCCCCCGGACGGCGCCGAACACCTCCGGTGCCCGGTCACGAGAGTTGAGGACATGACGCAAGTCGATCTCCCCGCTGAGGCGGACATCCCGCAGTCAGAGCACCGCGAGTACCTGCAGGTGCTGGACGCCCAGGGCGTGCGCAGCGCCGAGCCCGAGTTGGACCCGTGGCTGGAGGACGTCGACGACGACGCCCTCTCCCAGCTGTACCGGGACATGGTCCTGATCCGCCGCCTCGACACCGAGGCCACCCACCTGCAGCGCCAGGGGCAGCTGGCCCTGTGGCCGCCGCTTCTCGGCCAGGAGGCCGCGCAGGCCGGCTCGGCCGCAGCGCTGCGCGAGGACGACTTCGTCTTCCCGTCGTACCGGGAGAACGGCGTCGCCCTGCTCCGCGGCGTGGACGCCCTCGGACTCATCCGCCTGTGGCGCGGCTCCACCTTCTCCGGCTGGGACCCGAAGGCCCACAAGGTGGCCGCCCAGCAGATCATCATCGGCGCGCAGGCTCTGCACGCCACCGGCTACGCCATGGGTGCCGCCATGGACGGGGACAAGTCCGCCACCATCGTCTACTTCGGCGACGGCGCGACCTCCCAGGGCGACGTCAACGAGGCCATGGTGTTCGCCGCCACCTACAAGGCGCCGGTCGTCTTCTTCTGCCAGAACAACCACTGGGCCATCTCCGAGCCGGTGACGCTGCAGTCGCCGCGGCACCTGGCCGACCGCCCGTGGGGCTTCGGCGTCCCGTCCCTGCGGGTGGACGGCAACGACGTGCTCGCCGTGCTGGCCGCGACCCGCCGTGCCGTGGAGCGCGCGGCGAACGGCGGCGGCCCGACCTTCATCGAGGCCGTCACCTACCGCATGGGCCCGCACACCACCGCGGACGACCCGACCCGCTACCGCTCGGACGAGGAGGTCGAGTCCTGGAAGGCCAAGGACCCGATCGACCGCGTGGCCGCCCACCTGCGGGCCAACGGCGTGGACATGGATGCCCTGGAGGCCGAGGCGACGAAGGAGGCCGACGCTCTCGCCGCGGACGTCCGCGCCGCTCTGGAGGTTCTCGAGGAGGCCGGCCCAGACGCCCTGTTCACCGAGGTCTACGCCGAGCCGCACCAGGAGCTCGCCCGCCAGCGCCGGGAGTCCGCGCTGTACCACGCCATGTTCGATGAGGAGGGCCAGGCATGAGCACCGAGAAGATGACCTTCGGCAAGGCGATCAACCGGGCCATGCACCGCGCGATGACGGACGACCCGAAGGTCGTCCTGATGGGCGAGGACATCGGCACCCTCGGCGGCGTCTTCCGCATCACCGACGGCCTGATCGACGAGTTCGGGGCCCAGCGCGTCATGGACACCCCGCTCGCCGAGTCCGGCATCATGGGCACTGCGCTGGGCCTGGCCTACCGCGGCTACCGCCCTGTCGTGGAGATCCAGTTCGACGGCTTCGTGTACCCGGCCTTCGACCAGATCGTGTCGAACCTGGCGAAGATGCGTGCCCGCACCGCCGGCAACGTGCAGCTGCCGGTCACCATCCGCATCCCGTTCGGCGGCGGCATCGGCTCCCCGGAGCACCACTCGGAGTCGCCCGAGGCCTACTTCATGCACACCGCCGGCCTGCGCGTGGTCTCGCCGTCCACCCCGCAGGAGGGCTACGACCTGCTCCGCGCCGCCATCGCCTCGGACGACCCGGTCGTCTACCTCGAGCCGAAGCGCCGCTACCACGACAAGGGCGAGGTCGACCTGGACGCCGAGATCCCGCCGATGGCCCCGGCCAAGATCGTGCGCGAGGGCAAGGACGTCACCCTGGTGGCCTACGGCCCGCTGGTCAAGACCGCCCTGCAGGCCGCCGAGGTGGCTGCGGAGGAGGGCATCGAGATCGAGGTGATCGACCTGCGCTCGATCGCCCCGATGGACTCCGGCCTGGTGGAGTCGTCCGTGCGCCGCACCGGCCGTCTGGTCGTGACCCACGAGGCCGGCCGCTCCGGCGGCGTCGGCGCCGAGCTCGTCGCCACCGTCACCGAGCGCTCCTTCCACTGGCTGGAGTCCCCGCCGGTGCGCGTGACCGGCTTCGACATCCCGTACCCGGCTGCGAAGCTGGAGGACTACCACCTGCCGGACCTGGACCGCATCCTCGACGGCGTGGACCGTGCCATGGGCCGACCCCACTCGCTCGACTCCGTGGACATGTTCGCCGCCCCCGAGACCGCCGCCGACTTCCTGGCCGCCCAGGCCCAGCAGGAGGGAACCCGATGACGAAGAAGATCTTCACCCTCCCCGACCTGGGCGAGGGCCTCACCGAGTCCGACATCACCTCGTGGCGCGTCTCCGTCGGTGACGCGGTCGAGGTGAACCAGGTGCTGGCCGACGTCGAGACCGCCAAGGCCGTCGTCGAGCTCTCCAGCCCCTATGCCGGCACCATCGCCGCGCTGCACGCCGAGGAGGGCGACACGGTGGACGTGGGCGCCCCGGTGGTGACCTTCGACCTCGGCGGCGACGACGGCGGCGACGCCCCCGCCTCCGACGGCGCCGAGGAGTCCGGCTCCGGTGACGGCCGCGTCCCCACCCTCGTGGGCTACGGCGCCGCCGCGGAGAAGGGTCGCCCGTCCCGCCGTGCCCGTCGTGGAGTCGGCCAGGCCGCTCCGGCCGTCCCCACAGCCTCGGCCCCGGCCGCGGCGCCCGCCGCTCCGGCCGCGGCCCCGGCCGAGGCCCAGGCCACGGCGCCCGCAGCCCCGGCCGCCTCCTCCGGCTCCGGCGAGCGTCCGCGCTCCACTCCGCCGGTGCGCCTGTACGCCAAGCAGAACGGCGTGGACCTGGAGACTGTGACCGGCACCGGCGCCCACGGCGTGATCACCCGTGCCGACGTCGAGGCCGCCATCAACGGCGGCTCCGCTTCCGGCCCGGCAGGCCCCGCGTCCGCCGCCGCACCGGCCGCCGCTGCCGCCGCGGGCGCAGCGGCCGGAGCCGTGCGCACCCTCGGCGGTCGCGAGCGCGAGGTGTCCGTCCCGGTCAAGGGTGTCCGCAAGGCCACCGCCGCGGCGATGGTGAACTCCGCGTTCACCGCCCCGCATGTGACCGAGTTCCTGCAGGTGGACGTCACCGAGACCATGGAGCTGCTCGCCGAGCTCAAGGCCTCCCGCGAGTTCCGCGACGTGAAGCTCACCCCGATGACCCTCACCGCCCGCGCCTGTGTGCTCTGCATGGAGCGCACCCCGGACGTCAATGCCCGCTGGGACGAGGCGGCCGGCGCCATCGTGGAGCAGAACTTCGTGAACCTGGGCTTCGCCGCGGCCACCCCGCGCGGGCTCATGGTCCCGAACGTCAAGGACGCCCAGGCCATGGACCTGCGCGGCCTGGCCGATGCGATCCGCGACCTCACGGACAAGGCCCGAGAGGGCACGCTGGCGCCGGCTGAGCTGACCGGCGGCACCTTCACCCTGACCAATGTGGGCGTGTTCGGCGTGGACGCCGGCACCCCGATCATCAACCCGGGTGAGGGCGCGATCCTCGCCCTCGGCCAGGTCCGGAGGATGCCGTGGGAGCACAAGGGCGAGATCGCCCTGCGCGACGTCATGACGCTCTCCCTGTCCTTCGACCACCGCTTCGTGGACGGCGAGCAGGGCTCCCGTTTCCTCGCGGACGTCGGCGCCATGCTGCGCCGCCCGGGCATGACCCTCGCCATGGTCTGACCCGCACCGACTGCGCTCCATCCCGCGCACCGTCAGAGCGAAGGGCCCCGGAACCGTGTGGTTCCGGGGCCCTTCCGTGTCCGTTCCGGCCCGCCAGGGTCGGGGAGGAAAAGCACGACGACGGCCGCCCGCCCCGCGCTCCCGCCTCACCGGGGTCGGAGGGCGGGGCTCACTCTCCGGTGAGCTCGAGGATCTCCTCGGTGACGATTTCGGCGCGGGCGTTGGAGAAGACCTTCTCCTGGCCGACGACCTCGAAGCCGCGGCGCTTCAGGACCTTCTGGGAGCCGACGTTGTCCGTGGGCACGTGGGCGCGGACCGGGCGCTCTGCGAAGTCGGCGAGGAACTCGTCCACGGCCGCGGTGGTGAGGCCTCGGCCCCAGTATTCGCGGGCGGTCCAGAAGGACAGCTCCGGGATGCCGTCCTCGCGGGAGCAGACGAGGGCTCCGGCGGCGCGGCCCTGTTCGTCCTGGATGGTCTTCACCTGCGTCTTCTCGTCGTTCAGCAGGTGGTCCCAGTGGTAGTCGAACACGCCCCGATCCTTCGGATTGCGCGGGGCGAACGCGGACATCACGTTGGCCTCGTCGTCCTGCTGGTGGGCGAAGAACTCGTCCAGGTCCTCGGGGCGGACATCTCGGAGCGACACGGCGGTGGACCTCTCTGTCACGGTGCGGTCTGCGGTCGCCGTCCGTCGGCACGGACGGGTGCGGCGGGTGCTGATCACGCTACCACCGCGGACCGGGCGCGCAGGGCGCCCCAGGCCATGGCGATCAGGGCCGGGCGGCGGGTGCGGCGGTCCGCGGGGGAGCGGCGCACAGAGCGCGGGGTGGAGTTGAGCAGGCCGAAGACGGCCTGGGCGCGGAAGACGGCGGCGGCCTCGTCCTCGTCCGGGTGGAGGACGCCGATGTGCTCCGCCCAGAGGTCGATGTACGCGCGCTGCACGCGGATCAGGTCCTGGCGCTCCTCGTCCGGCACCGAGCCGAGGTCCCTGTCCTGGACGCGGATGACGTCACGGCGGTGCAGGGCGAAGTCCGTGTGGAACTCGACGAGCGCCTCGAGGGCGTGCTCGCCGGGGCGGCGGCCGGCCACGGCGGCGCGGCCTCCGTCCAGCAGGCCGTGAGAGGCGCTCTCCAGGATCTGCGTCAGCACGGCGGCCTTGCCGCGGAAGTGGCGGTAGATGCCCGGGCCGGAGATGCCGCAGGCCGCGCCGATGTCCTCCAGGCGGACGGACTCGAAGCCGCGCTCGGCGAAGAGCCTCGCGGCGGCGTCGAGCAGGTCCTGGCGTCGCTGGGCCTTGGCCGCCTCCCGGGCGGTGACGGGCTCGGCGACGCTGGAGCTGCGGGGCGTGGGCATGCGGACCATCGTAACGGGCACGTCGGCGCGGCTCGGCGGGCGACGGTCGGGCGGTCCGGCGGTCCTCACGGGCCCGGCGCCCGGCATGCTGTGATGTGGACGACATGGGCATCGGGACAGTAGACTCGACCCTGGTCTTCCAGTTAATCGCAATTCACTGAGTTGGAGGTCGGGCATGTCCGTCCTGTCCACGCGCGCCGTCCCCGAGTCCGCGGAGTTCGCGGACAACGTGGCCGGTCACGCCGAGCTCGAGAAGAGCCTGCGCGAGATCGTCGCGCGCACGGCCCTCGGCGGCAGCGAGAAGTCCCGTCAGCGCCACGTCTCCCGCGGCAAGCTGCTGCCCCGCGAGCGCGTGGACCTGCTGCTGGACGAGGGCTCGCCGTTCATGGAGGTCGGGGCGCTGGCCGCCCACGGGATGTACGACGGCGACTCCCCGGGGGCCGGCATGGTCGCCGGCATCGGCCTGGTGCACGGCCGGACCGTGATGGTCGTCGCCAACGACGCCACCGTCAAGGGCGGCACGTACTACCCGATGACCGTGAAGAAGCACCTGCGCGCCCAGGAGATCGCCCTCGAGAACGCGCTGCCCTGCGTGTACCTGGTGGACTCCGGCGGCGCCTTCCTGCCCCGTCAGGACGAGGTCTTCCCGGACCGCGAGCACTTCGGCCGCATCTTCCGCAACCAGGCGCTGCTGTCCTCAAAGGGCATCCCGCAGATCGCCGCGGTGTGCGGTTCCTCCACTGCCGGCGGCGCCTACGTGCCGGCCATGTGCGACGAGACCGTGATCGTCCGCAACCAGGGCACCATCTTCCTCGGCGGCCCGCCGCTGGTGAAGGCCGCGATCGGCGAGGACGTCACCGCCGAGGAGCTCGGCGGCGGCCGGCTGCACGCCGAGGTCTCCGGCGTCGCCGACCACCTGGCGGACGACGACACCCACGCGATGCAGATCCTCCGTGACATCGTGGCGACCCTGCCCCGCCCGAACGAGCCGGCCTGGACCGTGGTGGACCCTGTCGAGCCCGCCGTGGACCCGGAGCAGCTCACCGGCGTCGTCCCCGTGGACGTCAACGCGGCCTATGACGTGCACGAGGTCATCGCACGGATCGTGGACGGCTCCGAGTTCCACGAGTTCAAGGCCGGCTACGGCACCACCCTGGTCACCGGCTTCGCCCGGATCGACGGTCACCCGGTGGGCATCGTGGCGAACAACGGCATCCTCTTCGGCGAGTCCGCCCGCAAGGGCGCGCACTTCGTGGAGCTCTGCGACCAGCGCGGCGTGCCGCTGCTGTTCCTGCAGAACATCTCCGGCTTCATGGTCGGCCGGGACGCGGAGGCCGGCGGCATCGCCCGCGACGGCGCCAAGATGGTCACCGCCGTGTCCACCTGCCGGGTGCCCAAGCTGACCGTGGTGATCGGCGGCTCCTTCGGTGCCGGCAACTACGCGATGTGCGGCCGCGCCTACTCGCCGCGCTTCCTGTGGATGTGGCCGAACGCGCGCATCTCCGTCATGGGCGGCACTCAGGCGGCCTCCGTGCTCACCCAGATCAAGCAGGACGCCCGCGAGAAGGCGGGCGAGGAGCTGATGAGCGCCGAGGAGTCCGAGGCCTTCGCCGCCCCCATCCGCGCCCAGTACGAGGACCAGGGCAACCCCCTGTACTCCACCGCCCGCCTGTGGGACGACGGCATCATCACCCCGGGCCAGACCCGCCGCGTGCTGGCCATGGCCCTCGACGTCGTCTCCCGCCAGCCCCTGCCGGACACCCAGTTCGGCCTGTTCAGGATGTGATGCCCGTGTCCGAGAAGCTCTTCGACACCGTCCTGGTGGCCAACCGCGGCGAGATCGCGGTCCGCGTCATCACCACCCTGCAGCGCCTGGGCATCCGTGCCGTCGCCGTCTACTCGGATGCGGACGCGGACGCCGCCCACGTGCGCCTGGCGGACGAGGCCGTGCGGCTCGGCCCCGCCCCGGCCCGCGAGTCCTACCTGGACATCGACGCCGTGGTGGCGGCGTGCAGGGCCACCGGCGCCCAGGCCGTCCACCCCGGCTACGGGTTCCTCTCCGAGAACGCGGACTTCGCCCGTGCCCTCGATGCCGCCGGGGTGGTCTTCATCGGCCCGCCGGTGTCCTCCCTGGACGCCATGGCGGACAAGATCCGCGCCAAGGAGACCGTCTCCGCCTACGGGGTGCCCGTGGTCCCGGGCATCGCGGACCCGACCCTCACCGACGAGCAGATCATCGCCCGGGTGGACGAGGTCGGCTTCCCGCTGCTGATCAAGCCGTCCGCCGGCGGTGGCGGCAAGGGCATGTTCGCCGTCCACTCCAAGGACGAGCTGCCCGGCGCCCTGGCCTCGGCCCGCCGCACCGCGTCCAACGCGTTCGGCGACGACACCCTGCTGCTCGAGCGCCTCATCACCTCCCCACGTCACATCGAGGTGCAGGTCTTCGCGGACTCGCTCGGCACCACCGTGCATCTGGCCGAGCGCGAGTGCTCCCTGCAGCGCCGCCATCAGAAGGTCATCGAGGAGGCGCCGGCCCCGCTGCTCACCGCCCACGCAGACGGCGAGGCCCTGCGCGCCCGCCTCGGTGACGCCGCCGTGCAGGCCGCCACCTCCGTCGGCTACGTGGGCGCCGGCACCGTCGAGTTCCTCGTCTCGGACGACAACCCGGACGAGTTCTTCTTCATGGAGATGAACACCCGCCTCCAGGTGGAGCACCCGGTCTCCGAGGAGGTCGTCCGGGTCCGTGGCGAGCAGCAGGACTTCGTCGAGCTGCAGGTCCGCGTCGCCGCCGGCGAGCCGCTCGGCTTCGTCCAGGAGGACGTGACCGTCGAGGGCGCGGCCGTCGAGGCCCGCGTCTACGCAGAGGACCCGGCGAACGGCTTCCTGCCGTCCACCGGGCAGGTGCTCACCTTCGTGGCCCCGCAGGGCGAGGGCGTCCGCGTGGACTCCCTGATGCATGTGGAGGACCCGGACTCCCAGCCCGAGGTCACCGGCTTCTACGACCCGATGATCGCCAAGGTCATCACCCGCGGCGCCGACCGTGCCGAGGCCATGGAGCGCCTCGACGCGGCCCTGAAGGACACCGTCCTGACCGGCGTCACCTCCAACCTCGCCTGGCTGCGCCACCTGGCGGCGCTGCCCGAGGTGCGGCAGGGCCGCCTGACCACCACGATGATCGACGGCATGGACGAGTGGTCCGCCCCCGAGCTGGACGAGGACACCCTCGCCGCCGCGGCCGGCGCGCTCGCCGAGGTGGACGTGGACACCGCCCACGAGGGCGCGGCGAGGCAGACCTTCGCCCGTCCCCGCGGCGGCCACGGCGCCTGGGCCGCGGGCGACGCCTGGCGCTCCGTCGGCGCCCCGGCCCCGACCCTGTCCGTCGAGGTCGACGGCGTCCGCCACAGCATCAGCCCGGTGCCCGTCGTCGCCGAGGAGGCGGACGAGCACGGCGCGGCCACGGACGCCCCGGAGCCGGCCGTGGACGCCGCGGAGATCCTGGTGCACCCGGCCGACCCGCGCACCGCCTGGGTCCGCCGTGACGGGTTCACCTGGCGAGTCCACCGCCAGACCCGCGCCGAGCGCCTCGAGTCCGCCCGCTCCGCCGCGGCCGCCCGCCTCGTCCCGGAGGGCGCCGGCTCCCCGGAGGCCCGGACCCCGATGCCGGGCACCGTGGTGGCCGTGCACGTGGCCACCGGCGACCGCGTGGAGGCCGGTGCGCACCTGGCTGACGTCGAGGCCATGAAGATGGAGCACCCCATCACCGCGGCCGTCGCCGGCACCGTGACCGTCCACGTGTCCCAGGGCGACTCCGTCCCGGCCCAGGGCCTCGTGGCCACCGTCGAGCCGGACGCCTCCGAGGCCCCGGCCCAGGACGCCTGACCCGACCGGGACGGTCCGCGGCCCCGCCGTCGCGTCCCGTCCTGCCACCAGCACACCCATCGACCAGACCGACCCGGCGCCCCGGCGCCGCACGGACGAGAAGAACAAGGAGCAGCCCCATGGCCAGCCCGAACCATCGCACCCTGCCCGCCCTGGACGAGGACTACCAGGCCCTCTCCGACACCGTCCGCGAGTTCGCGGACGAGGTCGTCGCCCCGGTCTCCGCCGAGCTCGACGAGAAGCACGAGTTCCCGTACGAGATCGTCGCCCAGATGGGCGAGATGGGCCTGTTCGGCCTGCCGTTCTCCGAGGAGTACGGCGGCATGGGCGGCGACTACTTCGCCCTGGGCCTCGCCCTCGAGCAGCTCGGCCGCGTGAACCAGTCCGTGGCCATCACCCTCGAGGCCGGCGTGTCCCTCGGTGCCATGCCGCTGTACAAGTTCGGCACCGACGAGCAGAAGCAGACGTGGCTGCCGGACCTCGTGGCCGGCAAGCGCCTGGCCGGCTTCGGCCTCACCGAGCCGAACGCCGGCTCGGACGCGGGAGGCACCCAGACCACCGCGAAGCTGGAGGACGGCAGCTGGCGCATCAACGGCGCCAAGGAGTTCATCACCAACTCCGGCACCGACATCACCTCGCTGGTGACCGTCACCGCCGTCACCGGCACCGTCGAGGGCAAGACCGGCCCGGACGGCAAGCCGGTCAAGGAGATCTCCACGATCATCGTCCCGTCGGACACCGAGGGCTTCACCGCGGCCAAGGCCTACAACAAGGTCGGCTGGAACTCTTCGGACACCCACCCGCTGCACTTCTCCGACGCCGTCGTGCCGGAGGAGAACCTGCTGGGCACCCGCGGCCGCGGCTTCGCGAACTTCCTGTCCATCCTGGACGAGGGCCGCATCGCCATCGCCGCGCTCGCCACCGGCGCCGCCCAGGGATGTGTGGACGAGTCCATCGCGTATGCGAAGACCCGCACCGCCTTCGGCCGGAACATCGGCTCCTACCAGGCCGTGTCCTTCAAGATCGCCCGCATGCAGGCCCGCGCCCACGCCGCCCGCCTGGCCTACTACGAGGCCGCGCAGAAGATGCTGGCCGGCAAGCCGTTCAAGACCGAGGCCGCCATGGCCAAGCTGATCGCCGGCGAGGCCGCCATGGACAACGCCCGCGACGCGACCCAGGTGTTCGGCGGCTACGGCTTCATGAACGAGTCCCTGGTGGCCCGCCACTACCGAGACTCGAAGATCCTCGAGGTCGGCGAGGGCACCACCGAGGTGCAGCTGATGCTGATCGCCCGCGAGCTGGGCCTCTGACGTGGCCGAGCAGATGAAGCACGACGACGGCCGCCCGGCTGCCGAGGACCCCTCGCCCACGGCGGAGGGCACTGAGGGCGCCCGGGGCGCCGGGAGCGCCCCGGCCGAGCCCGAGGTGATCGAGCAGCGTGGCCGCTACGCGGACGAGATGGCGGTCGGCCAGGTGTACCTGCACCGTCCGGGCCGCACGCTCACCGAGGCGGACAACGTCCTGTTCACCACGCTGACCATGAACCCGCAGGCGCTGCACCTGGACCACGCGTTCGCGCAGTCGCAGCCGTTCGGCAAGCCGCTGATGAACTCGATGCTGACGCTGTCCACGCTGATCGGCCTGTCCGTGGGGCAGACCACGCAGGGAACGCTCGTGGCGCAGCTGGGGCTGGGGGAGATCTCCTTCCCGCACCCGGTCTTCCCCGGGGACACCCTGTACGCCCGCTCCACCGTGACGGCGATCCGCGAGTCCTCCTCGCGTCCCGGACAGCGGATCGTGAACTTCGACCTCGAGGGGACGAACCAGGACGGCACGGTCGTGGCCAAGGCCCAGCGCACCTGCCTGATGTGGACACGGCAGGCGCACTGCGCCGCCGAGTCCGACGCCTGAGCGCACGGGGCGCCGCCCGGAAGCCGGGCGGCGCCCCGCCTCCTGCCCTCCCACCGACCTCTGCGAAGGAGCAGACCGATGACCGAGATCGCCGCGAAGGCCTGCACCCTGGGCCCGGCCGTCATGTTCACCCCGGCGGACCGCCCGGAGCGGTACGCCAAGGCCCTGGATCGCGCGGACGCGGTGATCCTGGACCTCGAGGACGCCGTCACCGCGGCGGACCGTCCCGCCGCCCGCGAGGCCGTGGCCGCAGCGTGGACCGAGCGGGCGTCCCAGGGCATCGACGCGGACCGCGTGGTGGTCCGCGTGAACCCGGTGGACACCGAGGACCACGCCGCGGACGTGGCCATGCTGAAGGAGACCGGCTGGCGGACCCTCATGCTCGCCAAGGCCGAGTCCGCCGCCCAGGTGGACCGTCTGGTGGAGGCGCTGGGGGAGGACACCCGGGTGGTGGCCCTCTGTGAGACCGCCCGGGGCGTGCTCGCCGCCGCCGAGCTGGCCGCACACCCGCACGTGACCGCCCTGATGTGGGGAGCCGAGGACCTTGTGGCCTCCATGGGAGGCACGTCCTCCCGCACCGTGGACGGCGCCTACCGTCAGACGGTGGCCCACGCCCGCTCCACCGTGCTGCTGGCCGCGGCCGCGCACGGCGCCGCCGCCTGGGACGCGGTCTACCTGAACCTCAAGGACCCGGACGGCCTGGCCGCCGAGGTCGAGGACGCCGTGGCCGTCGGCTGCCGCGCCACCGTGTGCCTGCACCCGAACCAGGTGGCCGTCGTCCGCCAGGGCTACCGTCCCACTCACGAGCAGGTCGCCCGTGCCGAGGCGATCCTCGCCGAGGCGCGGAACCACCCGGGCGCCTTCGCGTTCGACGGCGGCATGGTGGACGAGGTCGTCCTCGCCCAGGCCCGTATCACGCTGGCCCGCGCCGGCCGCTGAGGCCCGGCAACGCCCCTGGTGGGTGCCGTGAGGGTGGGGCACGTCACGACGGCGTCACATGAATACATATCCTTGACTCGGGAAATGGGGTATTTCAGGATGACCGTGATCCGGGTCACATGATCCGGAGGCTCGCACACCTTTGGAGGAGCACCCTCATGGCCCCACCTGACACCGCAGCGTCCGCCCCCCACGCCGGCCCAGTTCCGTGCCGCCCAGAGTTCAGAGGAGTTCGGCGAGCTGCGCCGCACGCACCGCAGCTTCGTCTGGCCGATGACCGTGGCCTTCCTGGTCTGGTACGTCCTCTTCGTGGTGCTCGGCGCCTTCTTCCACGACGTCATGTCCATCCGCCTGATCGGCAACATCAACCTGGGACTGGTCCTGGGCCTGCTTCAGTTCGTCAGCACGTTCGCCATCACCGCGGCCTACGTGCAGTTCGCCAACAAGAAGCTCGACCCGCGCGCCGCCGCGATGCGCGAGCGGCTCGAGGCCGAGGCCGGCGACGGCCGCCACGGTGAGGAGGAGATCCGATGAGCACCGTCATGCCCCTGCTCGCCGGCGAGACCGTCGGCACCCCGTGGGTGAACATGCTGATCTTCGGCATCTTCGTCGCCGGCACCCTCGTGATCGTCCTGCGGGCGTCGAAGAACACCGCCACCGCGGCTGACTACTACGCCGGCGGACGTGCCTTCACCGGCACCCAGAACGGCACCGCGATCGCCGGCGATTACCTGTCCGCCGCGTCCTTCCTGGGCATCGTGGGAGCCATCGCCCTCTACGGCTACGACGGATTCCTCTACTCCATCGGCTTCCTCGTCGCCTGGCTGGTCGCCCTGCTGCTCGTGGCCGAGCCGTTGCGCAACACCGGCAAGTTCACGATGGCCGACGTGCTCTCCTTCCGCCTGCGCCAGCGCCCGGTGCGCATCGCGGCGTCCCTGAACACCCTGGCCGTCTGCCTGTTCTACCTGCTGGCCCAGATGGCCGGCGCGGGCGCCCTCGTCTCGCTGCTGCTGGGCATCGACTCGAAGCTCGGCCAGTCCCTGGTCATCGTCATCGTCGGCGCGCTGATGATCCTCTACGTGCTGGTCGGAGGAATGAAGGGCACCACCTGGGTGCAGATCATCAAGGCGATCCTGCTGGTCACCTCGGTGATCGTCATGACCGTCTGGGTCATGGCCCTGTTCGGGTTCAACCTCTCCGCGCTGCTCGGCGGCGCCGTGGACGGCCATGGCGGCGACGAGGCCATCCTGGATCCGGGCCTGCAGTACGGCGCCTCGGCCGTGTCCCAGCTGGACTTCGTCTCCCTGGGCCTGGCGCTGGTGCTCGGCACGGCCGGCCTGCCCCACGTGCTGATGCGCTTCTACACGGTCCCCACCGCCAAGGAGGCCCGCAAGTCCGTGGTCTGGGCGATCATCCTGATCGGCCTGTTCTACCTGTGCACCCTGGTGCTCGGCTACGGCGCCGCCGCCATGATCGGTCCGGAGCGCATCTCCGCGGCCCCGGGCGGCCAGAACTCCGCGGCCCCGCTGCTGGCCTTCGAGCTCGGCGGCTCCCTGCTGCTCGGCATCGTCTCGGCCGTGGCGTTCGCAACGATCCTTGCGGTGGTCGCCGGTCTGACCATCACCGCCGCGGCCTCCTTCGCCCATGACATCTACTCGTCGGTGATCGCCAAGGAGCATGTGAGCCCGGAGAAGGAGGTGAAGATCGCCCGCCGCACCGTGCTGGTGATCGGTGTGCTCTCGATCCTCGGCGGCATCGGAGCCCAGGGGCAGAACGTCGCCTTCCTCGTGGCGCTCGCCTTTGCCGTGGCCGCCTCGGCGAACCTGCCGACCATCGTGTACTCGCTGTTCTGGAGGGGCTTCACCACCCGCGGCGCCCTGTGGTCCATGTACGGCGGCCTGATCACGGCCCTGGTGCTGATCGTCCTCTCGCCGGTCATGTCCGGCGCGGAGGCCTCGATGATCCCGGCGGCCGACTTCGCGATCTTCCCGCTGAAGAACCCGGGCATCGTCTCGATCCCGCTGGCCTTCTTCCTCGGCTGGCTCGGCTCCGTCACGGAGAAGCGCACCGAGGACCCGGACAAGCAGGCCGAGATGGAGGTCCGCTCCCTCACCGGCGTCGGCGCCGAGAAGGCGGTCGACCACTGATCGCCTGACCGGGCCCACGCCCTCCACGACCCGCGGGGTCGGACCGACACGGTCCGGCCCCGCGGCCGTGTGCGGGGGCGGCGTGTCCGGTGCGTGCGCCGAATCCATCGAGGCCATCGGGCCGCCGGCCCCGCCGGGTCTCCCGACGAGCTCCCGATGACCTCCCTGCCAGCTCCCGGCGAGATCCCGGCGTCGTCCCGGCATGCTGTCCGGCACGGTCCGTAGGATGGCCGGGTGAGCATCGCAGCCGTCTCCTCCTCCGCCCCGTCCGCCTCGTCCGGCGCCTCCGCCGAGGACGCCGTCCCCGCCCGGCGCCGCGTCGCCCTCGTGGGCTCGACCGGCTCGATCGGCACGCAGGGGCTGGAGGTGATCGCCGGCGCCCCGGAGCGCTTCGCGGCCGTGGCCCTGGCCGCGGGCGCGAACGTGGAGCTGCTGGCCGAGCAGGCCGTCGCCACCGGTGCGGAGGCCGTCGGCGCCGCCGCGGCCACCGAGGAGCAGGTGCGGGCCGCCCTGGCCTCCGCCGCGGAGCGGGCCGGCGTGGACGTGCCGTCCCCGGAGGTCTTCGTGGGGCCCGAGGCCGCCGAGCGGATCGCCGGCTGGCCCGGTGCGGACACGGTGCTCAACGGCATGACCGGCTCCATCGGCCTGCGGCCCACTCTGGCCGCCCTGCACGCCGGCCACCGCCTCGCCCTGGCCAACAAGGAGTCCCTGATCGTCGGCGGCGCGCTCGTGAAGCAGGCGGCCGCCCCGGGGCAGATCGTCCCGGTGGACTCGGAGCACTCGGCCCTGGCCCAGGCGTTGCTCGGCGGCACCCCGGCCGAGGTCCGCCGCCTCGTGGTCACCGCCTCCGGCGGCCCGTTCCGCGGCCGCACCCGCGCCGAGCTGGAGGACGTCACCCCGGCCGAGGCGCTGGCCCACCCGACCTGGGACATGGGCCGGGTGGTCACCACCAACTCCGCCTCCATGGTCAACAAGGCCCTCGAGGTGATCGAGGCCCACCTGCTCTTCGACGTGCCGCTGGAGAAGATCGACGTGGTGGTCCACCCGCAGTCCGTGGTGCACTCCATGGTCGAGTTCGTGGACGGCTCCACCCTGGCCCAGGCGTCCCCGCCGGACATGCGCCTGCCCATCGCGCTCGGCATGGGCTGGCCGCACCGCGTGCCCGGCGCCGCCCCCGGCTGCGACTGGACGCAGGCGACCTCCTGGACGTTCGAGCCGCTGGACGAGGAGACGTTCCCGGCCGTCGCCGCCGCGAAGGCCGCCGCCGCGGCCTCTCCCACCCACATGGCCGTGTTCAACGCCGCCAACGAGGAGGCCGTGGACGCCTTCCACGACGGGCTGATCTCCTTCCCGGCGATCGTGGACACCGTCCGCGCCGTGGTGGACTCCTACGACCCCGCCGCCGTGCCCGGCGTGGGGGAGGAGCTCACCGTGGAGTCCGTGCTCGCCGCCGAGGCGTGGGCCCGCGAGGCCGCGCGCGGACGGTGGTGAGCATGGAGGTCCTCTGGTTCGTGCTCGGCGTGCTGGCTATGGCGGTCGGCATCGCCGCCTCCATCGCCCTGCACGAGGTCGGCCACCTCGTGCCCGCCAAGCTCTTCGGCGTGCGCGTCACGCAGTACATGATCGGCTTCGGCCGGACGATCGTCTCCTGGCGCCGAGGGGAGACCGAGTACGGCTTCAAGGCCATCCCGCTCGGCGGCTACGTCTCCATGGTCGGCATGCTCCCGCCGCCGAAGGACGGGCAGGCCGCCCGCACCGCCTCCACCGGGCTGGTGCAGCAGATGGGCCAGCTGGCCCACGACGCCCGCACCCAGGCCGCCGAGGAGCTCACGGCGGCGGACGAGGGCCGCCAGTTCATCCAGTTGCCGGTGTGGAAGCGCATCGTCATCATGCTCGGCGGCCCGTTCATGAACCTGCTGATCGCCCTCGTGCTCATGACCGTCCTGGTCATGTCCGTCGGCACCGCCACCCCCACCACCACGGCCTCGGAGGTCTTCCGCTGCGTGGTGACCTCCCAGGAGCAGCAGTCGCGCGCCGAGGCCGGCCAGGCCGAGTGCCGCGACGGGGACCCGGTGGCCCCGGCCCACGCCGCCGGCCTCGAGCCGGGGGACACCGTGACCAGCTTCAACGGGCAGCCCGTCCACACCTGGGACGAGCTCTCCGCCGCCATCCGTGCCCGCGCGGGCCAGCCCACCGCCATCGAATGGACCCGGGACGGACAGGCCATGTCCGGCACCCTGACCCCGCGCCTGACCGAGCGTCCCGTCACCGACGCCCTCGGCCGCCCCGAGCGTGCCCCGGACGGCACCGCCAAGACCGAGCAGGTCGGGTTCATCGGCATGGGCTCGCAGATCGAGAACGTGCGCGGCACCCCGCTGGACGCCGTCGAACAGGTCGGCGTGCAGATCCACGGCGTCGTGGACGTCGTCCTGGTGCTGCCGCAGCGCCTCTGGGACACCGCCGTCGCCGTGGTCACCCCGGTCGAGCGCGACCCGAACGGCCCCATGTCCGTGGTGGGCGTCGGCCGCATCGCCGGCGAGGCCGCCGCCCTCGAGGACGTGCCCCTGCAGGACAAGGGGGCGCTGCTGCTGTCCCTGCTGGCCAGCGTGAACATCGCCCTGATGGTGTTCAACCTCATCCCGCTGCTGCCCCTGGACGGCGGCCACGTGGCCGGCGCCCTCTGGGAGAAGCTGCGCCGCGGGTTCGCGAAGCTCACCGGACGCGCGGACCCCGGCCCGTTCGACCTGGCCACCATGCTCCCGCTCACCTACGTGGTCGGCGCGGCCATGCTCGCCATGGGCGTCATCCTCATCGTCGCGGACATCGTCAAGCCGATCCGGCTGTTCTGAACCGGCCCCGCACCCGAAGTGCGCCGCCGGTGCAGGGCGGGCTGCCGTCGTCGTGAAGCCGCCGGAGGGACACGGAGAGGCGAGGGTCACCCGGGGCCTGCCCTGCGGCCCCACAGCCCCTAGGATGGGTGGGCGCGGTCCCGCCGGGCCGCGCCAGTGAAACACCCCAGCCGCGTCTGAACTCTTAGGAGCCGAAGTGCCCGTCAGCCTTGGAATGCCGTCCGCCCCGCCGCCCGTGCTGGCCCCGCGCCGGCAGACCCGGCAGATCCAGGTCGGCTCCGTGGGCGTCGGCTCGGACCACCAGGTGTCCGTGCAGTCGATGACCACCACCAAGACGCACGACATCGGCGCGACCCTGCAGCAGATCGCCGAGCTCACCGCCGCCGGGTGCGACATCGTGCGCGTGGCCTGCCCGACCGACAAGGACGCCGCGGCGCTGAAGGTGATCGCGCAGCAGTCCACCATCCCGGTCATCGCGGACATCCACTTCCAGCCGAAGTACGTCTTCGCCGCGATCGAGGCCGGCTGCGGCGCCGTGCGCGTCAACCCGGGCAACATCAAGAAGTTCGACGACAAGGTCAAGGAGATCGCCCAGGCCGCCTCGGACCACGGCACCTCCATCCGCATCGGCGTCAACGCCGGCTCCCTGGACCCGCGCCTGCTGAAGAAGTACGGCAAGGCCACCCCGGAGGCCCTCGTCGAGTCCGCCGTCTGGGAGGCCTCCCTGTTCGAGGAGCACGGCTTCAAGGACTTCAAGATCTCCGTGAAGCACAACGACCCGGTGATCATGGCCCGCGCCTACGAGCTGCTCGCCCAGGAGGGCGACTGGCCGCTGCACCTCGGCGTGACCGAGGCCGGCCCGGAGTTCCAGGGCACCATCAAGTCCGCCACCGCCTTCGGCTACCTGCTCGGCCAGGGCATCGGAGACACCATCCGCGTCTCCCTCTCCGCCCCGCCGGTGGAGGAGGTCAAGGTCGGCCTGCAGATCCTGCAGTCGTTGAACCTGCGCGAGCGCAAGCTCGAGATCGTCTCCTGCCCGTCCTGCGGACGCGCCCAGGTGGACGTGTACACGCTGGCAGACGAGGTCACCGAGGGCCTGAAGGACGTCACCGTCCCGCTGCGCGTGGCCGTCATGGGCTGCGTGGTGAACGGTCCGGGCGAGGCCCGCGAGGCCGACCTCGGCGTGGCCTCCGGCAACGGCAAGGGGCAGATCTTCGTCAAGGGAGAGGTCATCCGCACCGTGCCGGAGGAGCAGATCGTGGAGACCCTCATCGAGGAGGCCCGCCGCATCGCCGCCGAGATGGGCCTCGAGGAGGACGGCGGTGACGACGCCGCAGCCGGCGCCCCGGTGGTCAGCGTCCACTGACCTGGACGTCCGGGCCGCCACCGGAGGCGCCGCCCGGCTCCTGACCGACGCCGACACCCCGCAGGTGGCGGAGCTGGCCGACGCGGACCCGGTGGCGAACGTCTTCGTCGCCTCCCTGCTGCAGGCCGGACGCCGCACCGGGCCGCGGGGCCGCACCGCCGCCACCTGCTTCCTGGGCGTCGCGGACCCCGACGACGGCCCCGCCGCTGCATTGCGAGCGGTCGCCTGGGTCGGGTCGAACGTCGTGCCCCTGGCGATCCCGGGTGCCGCCCGCCACGCCCTCACCCTGGGCCGGGCCGCCGCCGCACTGCGGCGCCGCTTCGGCTCCCTCTACGGGCCGGCGGACCAGGTGCTCGGCATCGAGGCGATGCTCGCCTCCCACGGACACCGGCCCCGCTCCGTGCGCCCGGACCAACCGCTCATGGTGGCCCGCGGACCGGGCACGGTGCAGCCCAGCCCGACGCTGCGGCAGGCACAGCCGGCGGACCTGGACACTGTGCTGCCGGCCTCCGCGGCGATGTTCGAAGAGGAACTCGGCTTCTCCCCGCTGCGCCAGGGCGCGGCGTCCTACCGGGACCGTGTCCACCGGCTCATCCAGGCCGGGCGCGTGCTGATCGAGCCGGGGGAGGACGACGGCCAGGCGCCCCGGCGGATGCCGCTGTTCAAGGCGGACCTCGGCGTGCTCAGCACGGACTGCGTGCAGGTGCAGGGGGTCTGGGTGCGCCCGGACCGCCGCGGCGAGGGGCTGGCGGCACCGGCCATGGCGGCCGTGGTGCAGTACGCCGCGCGCACCGCCGACCATGTGAGCCTCTACGTCAACGCCTACAACGAGCCGGCCGTGCGCACCTACGCGCGGGTCGGATTCGAGCAGGTCGGCACCTTCGCCACGGTGCTGTACTGACCGGACGGGCGATAGGATCGCCCGGAGAATCCCTCGCCCGGAGAACGGGCGCTCCGACCGCACGACTCGAAGGAGTCCCACGCATGGCACTGCGCATGTCCACCCTGTTCCTGCGGACCCTGCGCGACGACCCGGCCGAGGCCGAGGTCGCGAGCCACAGGCTGCTCGTCCGCGCCGGCTACATCCGGCGCGCCGCCCCCGGCATCTACACCTGGCTGCCGCTGGGCCTGAAGGTGCTGTCCCGGGTCGAGCGCATCGTGCGCGAGGAGATGGACGCGATCGGCGGCCAGGAAGTCCACTTCCCGGCCCTGCTGCCCCGCGAGCCCTACGAGGCCACCGGCCGCTGGGACGAGTACGGCGACGGCGTCTTCCGCCTCAAGGACCGCAAGGAGGCCGACTACCTGCTGGCCCCCACCCACGAGGAGATGTTCACCCTCCTGGTGAAGGAGCACTACTCCTCCTACAAGGACCTGCCGGTGTACCTGTACCAGATCCAGACGAAGTACCGCGACGAGGCCCGTCCGCGCGCCGGGCTGCTGCGCGGCCGCGAGTTCGTCATGAAGGACTCCTACTCCTTCACCGTGGACGACCAGGGCCTGCAGGAGGCCTACGACGCGCACCGTGCCGCCTACCTGCGGATCTTCGAGCGGCTCGGCCTGGAGGTCGTGCCTGTGCAGGCGACCGCCGGCGCCATGGGCGGCTCGCGCTCCGAGGAGTTCCTGCACCCCTCGCCGATCGGCGAGGACACCTACGTCGAGTCCCCGGGCGGCTACCGCGCCAACGTGGAGGCCGTGACCTCCGTGGCCCCGGATCCGCTGTCCGAGGAGGCCATGGCCGCGCTGCCGGCCGCCGAGGTCAAGGACACCCCGGTCTCCACCACCATCGCCGCCCTCGTGGACGTGGCCAACGACCTCGCCCCGCGCGAGGACGGCCCCTGGACCGCGGCCGACACCCTCAAGTGCGTCGTGCTCACCGCCGTCCTGGACGGCGACGAGCGCCGCCAGTTCGTGGTGGCCGTCCCCGGCGACCGCGACGTGGACCTCAAGCGCCTCGAGGCGTCCGTGGGCGAGGCCCTGGGCGTGCACGGCGAGCCGACCGTGGAGGCCGCCACCGAGGCGGACCTGAAGCGTCACCCTTCCCTGGTCAAGGGCTACATCGGCCCCGGCGAGGGTCCGGACGGACGGAAGGTCCTCGGGGCCGAGGACTCGGTCTCCGGGCTCACCTTCCTCGTGGACCCCCGCATCGCTGCCGGCACCACCTGGATCACCGGAGCCAACGCGGACCAGAAGCACGTGTTCGGCCTCGTGGCCGGCCGCGACTTCACCTGGGACGGCGTGGTCGAGTCGACCGTCGTCCGCGAAGGCGACGCCTCCCCGGACGGCACCGGCGCCCTGACCACCCGCCGCGGCATCGAGATGGGTCACATCTTCCAGCTGGGCAGGAAGTACGCCGAGGCCCTGGACCTGAAGGTCCTGGACCAGAACGGCAAGCAGGTCGTGGTGACCATGGGCTCCTACGGCATCGGCGTCACCCGCAGCGTCGCCGCGATCGCGGAGACCCACCACGACGAGAAGGGCCTGGTCTGGCCGCGCGCCGTCGCCCCGGCCGACGTGCACGTGGTGGTCGCCGCCAAGGGCGCCGACGCCTTCGCCTACGCCGAGCAGCTCACCGCGCGGCTCGAGGAGGCCGGCCACACCGTCCTGCTGGACGACCGCACCAAGGTCAGCCCCGGCGTGAAGTTCAAGGACTTCGAGCTCATCGGCATCCCGACCGCCGTCGTGGTCGGCCGCGGCCTCACCGAGGGGTTGCTCGAGCTCAAGGACCGCGCCACCGGCGAGACCCGCGAGGTCTCGGTGGACGAGGTCGTGGCGGCCGTGTCCGCCGTCGTCGCCGCCGACCCGGAAGCCTGAACGCGGTGGACCTGTTCGGCCCGATTGAGCTCACCGTCGGCCTGCTGCTGATGGTGGTGCTCGCCGGGCTGGCCGCCGGCTGGATCGACGCCGTCGTCGGCGGCGGTGGGCTGCTGCAGCTGCCGGTCGTCATGCTCATCCCGGGCCTGACGCCGGTGCAGGCGCTGGCCACCAACAAGATGGGGTCGGTGTTCGGCACGGCCACCTCCGCCGCCACCTACGTCCGCCGCGTCAGACCGGACCTGCGCACGGCCGCCGCCACCGCCGCGGTGGCCCTGGCCGCCAGCTTCGGCGGGGCGCTCGTGGCCGCCGTGCTGCCGGCCGCCGTCATCCGCCCCGTGATCCTCGTCGCCCTCGTGGGCGTCGCCGTGTTCACCGCGGTGCGCCCCCAGCTCGGTCATTCCCAACAGCTGAAGTTCACCGGCGCAGCCCACCTGGTGCGCGCGCTGCTCATCGGCCTGGTGATCGGCTTCTACGACGGCGTCCTGGGCCCGGGCACCGGCACGTTCCTGATCATCGCGCTGGTCACCGTGCTCGGCTACGACTTCCTCCACGGCTCGGCCACCGCGAAGATCGTCAACCTCTGCACGAACCTCGGCGCGCTGGCGTTCTTCCTGCCCCAGGGGCACGTGGTCCTCGGCATCGGCCTGGTCCTGGGCGTCTCCAACCTGCTGGGCGGGTACATCGGCGCCCGCATGGCGATCGCCCGCGGCTCCGGGTTCATCCGCGTGGTCTTCCTCGTGGTGGTCGCCGCGCTCATCCTCCGCCTGGGCTGGGACACCCTCGCCCCGCTGCTGGGCTGATCCGGCGCCGGCGGCCCCTGCACCGTGCCAGGCCGGTGCGGGTACAGTGTCCAGGTCCCCGCACCGGCCGCCCGGGCCGGAACGGAGCCGAGAAGGTGAGGAGCGCACAGCCGTGCAGGAGCAGAACCAGTCCGCCGCCGGGTCGCCGCAGCAGGCCCTCGAGCAGATCGTGGCCGCGGCCGTGGAGCCGGAGGGCTTCGTGGTGGAGAAGGCGGTCGTCGTCGGTGCCGCGGACGTGCCCACCGTCCAGGTGACCCTGGACCGCGCCCACGGCGCCGAGGGCGTGGACATGGACGCCGTGGCCCGCCTGTCGCGCCTGGTCTCCGCCGCCCTGGACGACCACGGCGAGTCGGTGCCCGGCGTGGGCACGGGGGAGTACCTGCTCGAGGTCTCCTCGGCCGGCGTCGACCGTCCGCTCACCGAGCGCCGACACTGGGCGCGGAACGTCGGCCGGCTCGTGGAGGTCTCCGTGGACGGCGCCGCCCCGATCACCGCCCGGGTGCTCGAGGTCGGTGCGGACGGCGTGGAGCTCGCCGAGCACCGACCCGGCGCGAAGAAGGGCATGCCGGCCAAGACGCTGGCCCCCGTCCGCGTCCCGTTCGCACAGCTCGGCACCGGAGCCGTCCAGGTAGAGTGGGGCGGAAGTCAGCAGTCCACCGGCGCCGCCCGTGACGGGAAGGGCCCGGCAGATACGACGGAGGCATAAGTGGATATCGACATGAGCGCGCTGCGCATGCTGGAGAAGGAGCGGGAGATCCCGCTGGACAAGCTCGTCCCCACCATCGAGCAGGCGCTGCTGACGGCATACCACCGTACGCCGGGCGCCGTGAAGCAGGCCCGCGCGGAGATCGACCGCAAGTCCGGACGCGTGACCATCTGGGCCACGGAGGTCGAGGAGGACGGCACCGCGATCGGCGAGTTCGACGACACCCCGAACGGCTTCGGCCGCATCGCCGCCTCCACCGCCCGCCAGATCATCCTGCAGCGGCTGCGCGACGCAGACGACGAGAGGGTCCTCGGCGAGTTCCGCGGCAAGGAGGGCGAACTGGTCTCCGGCGTCATCCAGCAGGGCAACAACGCCCGCATGATCCAGGTGAACCTCGGCACCCTCGAGGCCGTCCTGCCCCCGCCGGAGCAGGCCCCGGGCGAGGACTACCGCCACGGCCGCCGCCTGCGCGCCTACGTGGTCTCCGCGGTCCGCGGAGCGAAGGGCCCGTCCGTGACCCTGTCCCGCTCCCACCCGAACCTCGTCCGCAAGCTCTTCGAGCTGGAGGTCCCCGAGATCGCCGACGGCGCCGTGCAGATCACGGCGCTGGCCCGCGAGGCCGGCCACCGCACCAAGATGGCCGTGAAGGCCACGCGTGCGGGCATCAACGCCAAGGGCGCCGCGATCGGCGAGATGGGCACCCGTGTCCGCGCCGTCATGACGGAGTTGAACGGCGAGAAGATCGACATCGTCGACTACTCGGACGATCCGGCGACCATGATCGCCAACGCGCTGTCCCCGGCGAAGGCCGTGTCCGTGGAGATCGTGGACGAGGCCGCCCACTCGGCCCGCGTCGTGGTCCCGCAGCACCAGCTGTCCCTGGCCATCGGCAAGGAGGGCCAGAACGCCCGCCTCGCCGCCAAGCTGACCGGATGGCGCATCGACATCGTCGGTGACGGGGCGGAGCCCGATCAGGCCTGAGCGCGCACCGCGCGAAGGCCGCCTGCCGGCGGCCACGCTGTGACGGCCCGCACACGAGGATGTGTGCGGGCCGTCGTCCTGATGTGCGACGGCACCCCGGAGGGCGAGAATCCGCCGCGGACGCGCTAGACTCGTAGAGGTCCACCTTCGGGCACCCCTGCAGGCAGGGGTTCGTCCCCGCAGTGCAGAGGAGTCCCGCATGACGTCGCAGACGCCCGTGCGGACCTGCGTCGGGTGCCGGGAGAAGGCGGATCAGACAGAGCTGGTGCGCGTGGCCCTGGACCGCAGCACGGACCCCCCATCCGTGCAGTGGGACGAGGCACGCCGGCGCCCCGGCCGCGGTGCGTGGGTGCATCGCGACCCGGAGTGTGCGGCACGCGCCCTCGCCCGCGGCGGCTTCGCCCGGTCCTTCCGGACCCGGGTGGACACCGCCGCCCTCGAGGAGGCGCGCCGGCTGAAGAGACAAGAAGACGAAGGCGGGTCAGAGATCTGATGCGTACCCGATGAGCACTGAAGCATGAGTGCCCAACGATGAACATCACCCCCTGCTGTCAGGCAGGCCGTGCGGCGTCGACCATGATGCACGCCCCGGTCTGGGACACCACCGACGGTCTCAAGGCGGGCTGAACGAGGACCACATCTGTTCCGTTCGGCCTCGCTGAGGAGGCCAGAACAGGAGAAACGTGGCCAAGGTCCGCGTCCACGAGCTCGCCAAGGAGCTCGGCATCCCTTCCAAGGAGGCCTTGAGCAAGCTCAAGGAGCTCGGCGAGTTCGTCAGCTCGGCCTCCTCCACGATCGAGCCCCCGGTCGTGAAGAAGCTCCGCAACGCCTACGCCGGCTCCGCGCCGGCCGGCGATGCCAAGAGCTCCGCCGCGAAGCCCGCGGCCGGAGCAGTCAAGAGCTCCGCCGCGAAGCCCGCGGCCGGAGCATCCAAGTCGGCGGCCGCCCCGCAGGCCCCGGCATCCTCGGCCCCCAAGCCGGGTGCCGCCGCCCCGAAGCCGGGTGCCCAGGCCCCCCAGGCCGGCACGCCGAAGCTGGGTGCCGCGGCTCCGAAGCCGGGTGCCGCCTCCCCGAAGTCTGGTGCCCCGAAGCCGGGTGCGCCGACGCCGGCCTCCTCGGCTCCGAAGCCGGGGGCCGCCGCGCCGAAGCCGGGTGCCCCGAAGCCGGGTGCCGCCGCGCCGAAGCCAGGTGCCCCGAAGCCGGGAGCCCCCCGTCCGGGCAACAACCCGTTCACCTCGAAGGCCGGCTCCGCCGGTCCGCGTCCGGGCGCCCGTGGCGGCCGCGGCGGCCCGCGCCCGGGCAACAACCCGTTCTCCTCCAGCCAGGGCATGCGCTCCGGCCGTGAGGACCGCGCCCCGCGCCCCGGCGGCCCCCGCCAGGGTGCCGGTGCCGGTGGTCCGCGTCCGGCCGCAGGCGGCCCCCGTCCGGGTGCCCCGCGTCCGAACCCGGGGATGATGCCCAAGCAGATCACCCCTGCCCCGGCCCCGTCTCGCGGCGGTGGCCGCGGCCGTCCGGGCGGTGGCCCCGGCCGTCCCGGCGGCTTCGGCGGCCGTGGCCGCGGCAACGCCCAGGGTGCCTTCGGCCGTGGAGGCGGCCCGCGCAAGGGGCGCAAGTCCAAGCGCGCGAAGCGCCAGGAGTTCGAGCAGCAGCACACCCGCGAGATCGGCGGCGTGAAGATCCCCAAGGGCGACGGCAACACCGTGCTTCGCCTGCGCCGGGGCGCTTCGCTCGCCGACTTCGCCGAGAAGATCCGCGCGGACGTCGCGGACCTGGTGAAGGTGCTGTTCACCCTGGGTGAGATGGCCTCGGCCAACCAGTCCCTCGACGAGGACACGTTCCAGCTGCTGGGCGAGGAGCTCGGCTACAAGGTGCAGATCGTGTCCCCGGAGGACGAGGACAAGGAGCTGCTGGAGGCGTTCGATATCGACCTCGAGGCCGAGGAGGCCGAGGAGGACGACGAGGACCTCGAGCCGCGTCCGGCCGTCGTGACCGTCATGGGCCACGTGGACCACGGCAAGACCCGCCTGCTCGACGCCATCCGCTCCTCGAACGTCATCGAGGGCGAGGCCGGCGGCATCACCCAGCACATCGGCGCGTACCAGGTGCCGGTGGACCACCAGGGTGAGCGGCGTCGCCTGACCTTCATCGACACCCCGGGCCACGAGGCGTTCACCGCCATGCGTGCCCGCGGTGCCAAGGTCACCGACATCGCCGTGCTCGTGGTCGCCGCGGACGACGGCGTCATGCCGCAGACCGTGGAGGCCCTGAACCACGCGCAGGCCGCCGACGTGCCGATCGTCGTCGCCGTGAACAAGATCGACAAGGACACCGCCGCCCCGGACAAGATCCGCGGCCAGCTGACCGAGTACGGCCTGGTGCCGGAGGAGTACGGCGGAGACACGATGTTCGTCGACGTCTCCGCCCGCCAGAACCTGCACATCGACCAGCTGCTCGAGGCCGTCCTGCTCACCGCGGACGCCGCCCTGGAGCTCCAGGCCAACCCGGACAAGGACGCCCGCGGCGTCGCCATCGAGGCCAACCTGGACAAGGGGCGCGGCGCCGTGGCGACCGTCCTGGTCCAGACCGGCACCCTGCGCGTCGGCGACACCATGGTCGTCGGCTCGGCGCACGGCCGCGTCCGCGCCATGTTCGACGAGAACGGCGAGGCCGTGGAGGAGGCCCTGCCCTCCCGTCCGGTCCAGGTTCTGGGCCTGTCCGCCGTGCCGCGCGCCGGTGACTCCTTCCTGGTGACCAACGACGAGCGCACCGCCCGTCAGATCGCCGAGAAGCGCGAGGCCGCCGAACGCAACGCCCAGCTGGCCAAGCGCCGCAAGCGCATCACCCTGGAGGAGTTCGACCAGGCGGTGGCCGAGGGCAAGCTGGACACCCTCAACCTCATCATCAAGGGCGATGCGTCCGGTGCCGTCGAGGCGCTCGAGGACTCGCTGCTCAAGATCGATGTGGGCGAGGACGAGGTGCAGCTGCGCGTCATCCACCGCGGTGTGGGTGCGATCACCCAGAACGACGTCAACCTGGCCACCGTGGACAACGCCATCATCATCGGCTTCAACGTCCGTCCCGCCGAGCGCGTGGGCGAGCTGGCCGACAAGGAGGGTGTGGACATGCGGTTCTACTCGGTGATCTACGACGCGATCGACGACATCGAGGCCGCACTGAAGGGCATGCTCAAGCCGGAGTACGAGGAGGTCGAGCTCGGCTCGGCCGAGATCCGCGAGGTGTTCCGCTCCTCCAAGTGGGGCAACATCGCCGGCTCTCTCGTCCGCTCCGGTCTCATCCGCCGCAACGCCCAGGCCCGCCTGGTGCGCGACGGCGTGGTGGTGGCCGACAACCTCAAGATCGACTCGCTGCGCCGCTTCAAGGACGACGCCACCGAGGTCCGCGAGGGCTACGAGTGCGGCATCGGCCTGGGCAGCTTCAACGACATCAAGGAAGGCGACGTCATCGAGACCTTCGAGATGCAGGAGAAGCCGCGCGACTGACCTGCGCCGGACGCAGGACAGCCCCGCAGCCACAGGAAGGAAGTGAGCTCATGGCCGATCCGACACGTGCAGCCAAGCTGGCCCAGCGCATCAAGGTCCTCGTGGCCGAGGCGCTGCGGCGCAGCGTGAAGGACGACCGTGTGGAGCCGGTGACCGTGACGGAGGTCCGCGTGACCAACGACCTCCAGCACGCCACCGTGTACTACACCGTGCTGGGCGACGACGACACCGTCGCCGCCGCCCACCAGGGCATCCAGGACAACCGAGGGATCCTGCGCCGCGAGGTCGGCCGGAACCTGACGATCCGCCTGGTGCCCACCCTCGAGTTCGTCGCGGACACCGTGCCCGAGGCGGCCGCCCACCTCGAGGAGGTGCTGCGCGCGGCCCGGGAGCGGGACGCTCAGATCGCCAAGTCCAGCGAGGGCGCCGCCTTCGCCGGCGAGGCGGACCCGTACCGCCACGCGGACGAGAACGACGACGAGCGAGCCTGAGGCCCCACCGACCGTGAGCTCTCAGCGCACCGCAGCAGCCCCCGACGCCCCGGGCACCGAGGCGTCGGGGGTTGTCCTCGTCGACAAGCCCGGCGGCTGGACCTCGCACGACGTGGTCGGGCGCATCCGCCGCCTGGCCGGGACCCGCAAGGTCGGCCACGCCGGCACCCTCGACCCCATGGCCACCGGCCTGCTCGTGGTCGGGGTCAACAAGGCCACCCGCCTGCTGACCTCCATCACCGGCACGGACAAGGTCTACGAGGCCACCGTGCGGCTCGGGGTCTCCACCGTCACCGACGACGCCGAGGGCGAGGTCCTGCAGACCCGCCTGGCGAACGCCGTCACCGAGGAGCGGGTGGCCGAGCAGGTCGCCGCCCTCACCGGGGACATCGAGCAGGTCCCCTCCGCCGTGTCCGCTGTGAAGGTGGCCGGCCGCCGCGCCTACGACCGCGTCCGTGCGGGCGAGGACGTGAAGCTCGACGCCCGTCCCGTCACCGTGCACTCCTTCGACGTGCTCGAGATGCGCCGCCTGGACGACGGCCGCGTGGTGGACCTTCACGTGCGCGTCCACTGCTCCTCCGGCACGTACATCCGTGCCCTGGCCCGCGACCTGGGGGAGGCCCTCGAGGTCGGCGGCCATCTGACCATGCTGCGGCGCACCAGGGTCGGCCCGTTCGACGTGGCCGACGCCCACAGCCTCGAGGCCCTCGCCGAGCGCTTCGCCATGACCGAGCTCTCCGCGGCCGCCGCGGACCTGTTCCCCGTGCGGGAGGTCTCCGACGCCGAGGCCGAGGAGCTCTCCTTCGGCCGCGCGATCGAGCCCACGGCCACCGGTGAGGAGCTCACCGCCGCCCGCCGCGGCGACGGCACCGTCGTCGCCCTGATCAAGGACGCCCGCCGTCGCGGGCAGGACATCGCGCGTCCGCACCTGGTGTTCTCCCCGTCGGAGGGCCCGGGCGCCGCCGAACAGGACGAACAGAAGGAGCCCCGCCCGTGATCCTGGACGCCTGGTTCTGGACGGGCACCGTCATCGGCGTCCTGTCCCTGCTGATCTGCCTCGTGGCGGCGGTCGTGCGCCGCTACCCGGCGGACTCGGCGATCCTCTCGGCCGCCGCCGTCGAACTGTTCCTGATCGTCTACGGCGTGGCCGGCGCGATCCGGCAGTTCTCCGGGGACACCCTCAACGGTCCGGGCTGGGAGTTCTGGGGCTATGTGATCACGGCCCTGCTGATCCCGCCGCTCGCCGTGGCCTGGGCGATCACGGACAAGACCCGGTGGGCCAACGTGGTGCTCGCCGTCGCCGGCCCCACCGTGGTGGTCATGCTCCACCGCATGCAGGTCATCTGGTACGGACAGTGGTGAGGAGGACCATGAGCACCGAACTGCAGACCCCGCCGCGCCGCAACCAGGGGCTGGGCCGCATCATCGTGATGGTCTACGCCGTCTTCGCCCTCTCGGCGCTGGCCCGCAGCCTCTTCCAGATCCTCAGCCACTTCGACCGCGCCCCGGTGGCCTACGTGCTCTCGGCGTTCGCCGCGGTCGTCTACATCATCGCCACCCTGTCCCTGGCACGCACCGGCCGTACCGCCTGGCTCGTCTCCCTGGCGGCCGTGCTCATCGAGCTGGTCGGCGTGGTGGGAGTGGGCCTGGCCACCGTCCTGCACCCGGAGCTGTTCGCGGATGCCACCGTGTGGTCGCACTTCGGCGCCGGCTACGGCTACGTGCCGCTGGTGCTGCCGATCGTGGGACTGGCGTGGCTGCTGACCCACCGCGAGCCGAAGGAGTCCTGAATGAAACTGTGGACCTCGCTGGACCAGGTGCCGGAGGACCTGCCGAGCACGGTCGTCGCGCTCGGGAACTTCGACGGCGTGCACCGCGGCCACCGTCAGGTGCTGGCCTCCGTGGTGGAGCGTGCCCGCGCCGGCGGCCATGCCGCGGTAGTGGTGACCTTCGCCCCGCATCCGCGCGCCGTGCATCTGCCGCACGTGGCGCACGAGGACATCGTCAGCCCACGCCAGCGGATCGCCCTGCTCGAGGCCGCCGGCGTGGACGCCGTGCTCCAGCAGCACTACTCGCTCGAGTTCGCCCGGCAGACCCCGGAGGAGTTCGTGCGCTCGATGTTCGTGGACGGCCTGAACGCCGCCGCGGTGGTGGTGGGCCATGACGTCCGCTTCGGCCGGGACAACTCCGGCGACTTCGACACGATGGTGCAGCTGGGCCGCGCCCACGGCTTCGAGGTGATCGCGGTGGACGAGTACCCCGCTGCCCTGCCGGAGCACCCGGACCGCCGCTGCTCGTCCACGTGGGTCCGCGAGGCGCTGGCCGCCGGCGAGGTCGCGGAGGCGGCCGCGGTCCTGGGCCGCAACCACGTGGTCTCCGGCGAGGTCGTGCACGGCTGCGCCCGCGGCCGCGAGCTCGGTTTCCCGACCGCCAACCTGGCGGCCGACTCCGAGGGCATGATCCCGGCGGACGGCGTCTATGCTGGCTGGGTCCGCGACGGCGAGGACGGCGTCTGGCCCGCCGCCATCTCGGTCGGCACCAACCCGACCTTCGAGGGCGTGAGCCGTGTGGTCGAGGCGCACGTGATCGACCGCCCGGATGAGCGGGTCGAGGACTTCGACCTCTACGGCAAGCACATCGAGGTCGAGTTCGTCGCGCGCATCCGCGGCATGGTGGCCTATGAGGGCGTGGAGAAGCTGGTGGCCCAGATGCATGCGGACGTGGAGCAGGTCCGCGCGATCCTCGCCTCCTCGTGATCCTTCCCGACGACGGCGTCTCATCCTCCGCGGGGCATCTCGCCTCCGCCCGGGGAGGGGGTGCGTCGGCCGGTGCCGGCGGCGCCGGTGACGCATCCGCCGTCCCGTCCCTGCCGGGCCGGGCCGCCATCACCCGCACCCGCGGGGTGAACCCCTTCGACGTGACGGTGCAGGAGGGCGAGCACTACGACGCCGTCCGCCCCTCCTACCCGGAGGCCGCCGTGGACTGGGTGCTCGAGGGGCTGGAGGCGCCCATGGACGTGGTGGACCTCGGCGCCGGCACCGGCCTGTTCACCCGGCTGCTCGCCGCCCGGCCGGTGGAGGAGGTCGGTTCGGTGGCGGCCGTCGAGCCGTCCGAAGCCATGCGCGCCGTGCTCGCCCGGGACTTGGCGGACGTGGAGACCCCCGACCGCGCCGTCCGCGGCGACGAGGGGGAGGCGGCCCGCACCGCCGGGCGCGTGAGCGCCCTGCCGGGCACCGGGGAGGCGACGGGCCTGGCGGAGGCGAGT
>NZ_BCSN01000016.1 GCF_001570885.1 Micrococcus lylae NBRC 15355
GGCAGGCTGGGAGCAGGGCCGCTGCGACGGCCGGAGCCGCTGAGGCGGAGACCGTGAGACGAGGAGGACGGACATGGCAGGGGTGCGGGTGATCGGTGCGGGCGTGATCGGACTGAGCTGCGCGGTGCGCCTGCTCGAGGCCGGGCACGAGGTGACCGTGCTGACGGAGCAGGACCCGCAGCAGACCACCTCCCGGGTGGCCGGCGCCCTCTGGTACCCCTACCTGGCCGCCCCCGTGGACCGGGTGACCGCCTGGGGCGTGCGGACGCTGGCCGAGCTGATCCGGCTGGCCGAATCCGAGCCCGAGTCCGGCGTGCACCTCGTGGACGGCACGGAGGTCGGCGTGGGGGAGCTGCCGGACCCTGCGTGGGCGGCGGACGTGCTGGACTTCCGTCGCGTGGCCGGGCGGGGCGGAGAGCCCGGGGGAGGCTGGGCCTTCGCCGCGCCGCTGGCGGACATGAGCGTCTACCTGGGCTGGCTGGTGCGGAGGGTCGAGGTGTTCGGCGGGCGGATCGAGAGGCGGCGGCTTCAGGCGGTCCCGGACGACGGCGTGCCCACCGTGGTGGCCGCCGGGCTGGGGGCGCGCGAGCTGCTGCCGGATCCGAGCATGTCCACCGCGCGCGGGCAGATCCTGTTGTTGCGGCAGTTCGGGCTGACCCGCTGGACGCTGGACCAGACCGGTGAGCAGCCGGTCTACGTGTTCCCGCGGGAGAAGGACATCGTGGTGGGCGGCACCTCGGACCCGGCGGACACCCGGATCGACCCGGACCCGGCCATCGGGGCGGCCGTCCTGGACCGCGCCGTGAAGCTGGTGCCGGAGCTGGCCGGGGCGCAGGTCCGAGAGCACCGGGTGGGACTGCGGCCGGTGCGCCCGGCGGTGCGGCTGGCGGCCGAGACGCTGGGGGCCACGCCGGTGGTGCACTGCTACGGCCACGGCGGCGCCGGCGTCACCCTGTCCTGGGGCTGCGCGGACGAGGCGGCGGCCCTGCTCGAAGCGTCCCTCTGAGGCCCTGACCCGCCTCCCGTTCCACGAGCGAAAGTGCCTCAGGGGCGGGCGCCGACCTCCGCCGGGACGGTCCGCTGGATGCCGGCGCGCGAGGCCTGCCAGCCCAGCAGCGCCGCGCAGCCGAGCGAGAACACCGCGGAGACCAGCGCGGTCACCGGGTCGCCGGCGGTGGACGGGTCCACGTAGGAGTCGGTCACGGTGCCGATCAGCGTGCCGACGGCGATCACCACCACGTTGTTCACCACGTGCAGGGCGATCGCCGCCTCGAGCCCGCCGGTGCGCCACGTCAGCCAGACGGCGGCCGCGGCGAACGCGCCCAGGTCCAGCAGGATCCAGACGTCGAGGGACCCGTGCGCGAGGGCGAAGATCGCCGTGGAGACGAGACCGCCGACGATCCAGCCGACGATCGGGTGGCGGAACCAGGAGCCCACGGAGGCCAGCACCCAGCCGCGGAACAGGTACTCCTCGCCGGCGGCCTGGAACGGGGTGAGCACGAACGCCATCACGAGCATCCACACCCAGTCCTCGGAGCGCGGCAGGGCCACCGCCCCGGTCAGCGCCCAGGCACCCACCACGTAGACGAGGTAGATCGGCAGCAGCACCAGCGTGCAGCGCAGCATCCAGGCCCAGCGCACCCGTCCGGTCACCGAGTGCAGGAACCGGGCCGCCACCGGATGGCCCCAGCGCACTGCGAGCAGGGCCACCGGGATCAGCGCGGCGAGCATCAGGTTGTTGATCGCCATGATCGGCGCGGACTCGAAGGCGGCGTCGTAGACCGCATCCGGGGCGTCGAGCACGTCCGGGCCGGCCGAGGCGAACAGCGCGGGGAGCATGGCGAGGGTGCCCACCACCATCACCACGATCGTCAGGCCCAGGGCGATGCCGGACGAGCCCAGCGGATGCCACCAGCGGTGCCGTGGCGTGCGCAGCACCTGGGAGTAGTCGGCGCCGATCAGCGGCAGGTCCAGGGGCTTCGCCGGCACCGGCATCGGCGGGAACGGGGGAGCGGCCGGAGGAGCCCCGCCCGGCCCGGACCCGCCCTGCGGGGCGACGCCGTACGGCGCCTGCTGCGGAGGCATGCCCTGCGGCGGCACCCCGGAGGGCGCCTGCTCGGGGGACACCGGGCGGCGCGGCGGCTCATCCGGGAAGAGGGCGGGGTTGTACGGCGGCTGACTCATGCGGACGACGCTAGCAACGCACCCGGACGCTGCGGAGCCGCCCTGAGGCGGAGGCGCACCCGCGACGAAAGGGCGAGGCGCCGTCGTCGTGTAGGCTGGAGGGTCGGTGCCCGCTGCAGTCCGCGGTGGCGGGCATCCCGGACGCCCGGCGTCCGGGCCCACTGTTCGCGGTACAACTCTCAAGGAGTTCATCATGGCCCTGGATCCGGCTGTCAAGCAGCAGATCATCACGGAGTACGCCACCCACGAGGGTGACACCGGTTCGCCCGAGGTGCAGATCGCGGTCCTGTCGCGTCGCATCAAGGACCTGACCGAGCACCTCAAGGAGCACAAGCACGACCACCACACCCGCCGCGGCCTGATGGCCATGGTCGGTCGCCGTCGTCGCATGCTCGGCTACCTCAAGGACACCGACATCGAGCGCTACCGCTCGCTGATCGAGCGCCTCGGCCTGCGCAAGTGACGCAGCGCTGAACAGGCGATGACGAGGCGGTGCCGCTCCGGCGTGGGACTCCCACCCGTAGCGGTGCCGCCTCTAGTCTGTTCCACGACGACGGCCGCGCACCTGGCGCTGCCGCGTCACCACAACTGAAGCACCCGACGCCCCTGCCGGCACCCTTCGCGGTCCTCGACAGTGGCTCCCGGACCCGCCGCCCCTTCGGGCGGACGGACGCCGAGGGCCTCGATCGAAGACCAGGACGGTGCCTCCGGACGCGCAGGGCGTCGTCTCTGAAAGGAGGGACCATGGAAGGTCCTGAGATCACATTCGCCGAAGCCGTCATCGACAACGGCTCCTACGGAAAGCGCACCGTGCGCTTCGAGACCGGCCGCCTCGCCCAGCAGGCCGCCGGCGCCGCGATGGTGTACATCGACGAGGAGACGTCGATGCTGTCCGCCACCACCGTGGGCAAGTCCCCGCGCGAGGGCTTCGACTTCTTCCCGCTCACCGTGGACGTCGAGGAGCGCATGTACGCCGCGGGCCGCATCCCCGGCTCGTTCTTCCGCCGCGAGGGCCGCCCGTCCACCGACGCGATCCTCACCTGCCGTCTGATCGACCGCCCCCTGCGCCCGGCCTTCACCAAGGGCATCCGCAACGAGGTCCAGGTCGTCGTGACCGTCACCTCGATCGCCCCGGACGAGATCTACGACACCGTGGCCATCAACGCCGCGTCCATGTCCACCCAGCTCTCCGGCCTGCCGTTCTCCGGCCCGATCGGCGGCGTGCGCATGGCCCTGCTGGACAACGGCATGGGCGAGCGCCAGTGGGTGGCGTTCCCGAAGCACTCCCAGCTGAAGGACGCCGTCTTCACCATGGCCGTGGCCGGCCGCATCGCCGGTGACGACATCGCCGTGATGATGGTCGAGGCCGAGGCCACCCCGGACGCCTGGACCCTCATCAAGGATCACGGCGCCGGCGCCCCGACCGAGGAGGTCGTGGCCGAGGGCCTCGAGGCCGCCAAGCCGTTCATCCGCACCCTGTGCGAGGCCCAGGCCGACCTGGCCGCCCGCGCCGGCAAGGAGCCGGTGGACGTGCCGGTCTTCAAGGACTACGAGGACGACGCCTACGCCGCCGTGGAGAAGCTCGCCTCCGAGCGCCTGACCGAGATCTTCTCGATCGGCGACAAGCAGGAGCGCGAGGCCGCCTCCGACGCCTACCACGCCGAGGTCATCGAGGAGCTCGCCGGAGAGGGCAAGGAGTTCGAGGAGCGCCGCAGCGAGATCGCCAAGGCGTTCGGCTCGGTCACCAAGGAGATCGTGCGCCAGCGCATCCTGCGCGAGCAGGTCCGCATCGACGGCCGCGGCCTCACCGACATCCGCAAGCTCACCGCCGAGGTCGAGGTCCTGCCGCGCGTGCACGGCTCCGCGATCTTCGAGCGCGGCGAGACGCAGATCATGGGCGTCACCACGCTGAACATGCTCAAGATGGAGCAGCAGATCGACTCCCTGGCGCCGGAGACCTCCAAGCGCTACATCCACCACTACAACTTCCCGCCGTACTCCACCGGCGAGACCGGCCGCGTGGGCTCTCCCAAGCGCCGCGAGATCGGCCACGGCGCCCTCGCCGAGCGCGCCGTGGTGCCGGTGCTGCCCTCCCGTGAGGAGTTCCCGTACGCGATCCGTCAGGTCTCCGAGGCCCTCGGCTCCAACGGCTCCACCTCCATGGGTTCGGTCTGCGCCTCCACCCTGTCCCTGCTGAACGCCGGTGTGCCGCTGCGCGCCCCGGTCGCCGGCATCGCCATGGGCCTGGTCTCCGCCGAGGTGGACGGCCAGACCCAGTACGCCGCCCTCACCGACATCCTCGGCGCCGAGGACGCGTTCGGGGACATGGACTTCAAGGTGGCCGGAACCTCCGAGTTCGTCACCGCGATCCAGCTGGACACCAAGCTCGACGGCATCCCGGCCTCCGTGCTCGCCGCCGCGCTGACCCAGGCCCGTGAGGCCCGCCTGCACATCCTGTCCGTGCTGAACGCCGCGATCGACGGCCCGGACGAGATGGCCTCGACCGCGCCGCGCATCATCGCGGTGCGCATCCCGGAGGACAAGATCGGTGCGGTCATCGGCCCCAAGGGCGCCATGATCAACCAGATCCAGGACGACACCGGCGCGGAGATCACCATCGAGGATGACGGCACCGTGCTGATCGGCGCGACCGACGGCGCCTCCGCCGAGGCCGCCCGCTCCGCCGTGAACGCTATCGCCAACCCGCAGGTCCCCGAGGTCGGCGAGCGCTACCTCGGCACCGTGGTGAAGCTGACCACCTTCGGCGCCTTCGTGTCCCTGACCCCGGGCAAGGACGGCCTGCTGCACATCTCCGAGCTGCGCAAGCTCAACGACGGCAAGCGCGTGGACGACGTCGAGGACGTCGTGGGCGTGGGCCAGAAGGTCCAGGTCGAGATCACCAAGATCGACGACCGCGGCAAGCTCTCGCTCGCCCCGGTGGTCGCCGAGGACGGCGCCGAGGCGGAGACCGCCGACGCCGTCGAGTCCTCGGAGTCGACCGAGGCCTGATCGGCCCGCCCCGGTGAGGGGAGGGGTTGCACGGTCCCTCGGCCTGATCGGCCCTGACGCGCGGCCCCGTGCCGGCGAGCGGACAGCTCGTCGGTGCGGGGCCGTCGTCGTGCCCGGAGGAGGGTGCGCTTCGGGCGGCTCGTCCGCTGGCCACCCCGCGCGCTGCGCCGAGCCAGAAGGTTTGGCCCCTTCGTGCACTCGGGAAGTGCCCACTTCCTCTGGTTCGGCACGGGGTGGCGCAGGGGTGATCGCCGAGCCAGAGGGTTTGGCCCCTTCGCGCGCTCGGGAAGTGCCCACTTCCTCTGGCTCGGCGAGCCAGAGGGTTTGGCCGGTTGACGGCCCGCTGAAGTAGCCGTTTGTTCTGGTTCGGCGCGGGGTGGGGCCGGGGTGATCGCCGAGCCAGAAGGTTCGGCCCCTTCGTGCATTCGGGAAGTGCCCACTTCCTCTGGTTCGGCGAGCCAGAGGGTTCGGCACCGGGTCACCCGGTTCGCACCCTCGCGCCGGGTCCGGAACAATGGGGCCGGTGACGTCCATCCAGCAGATCCCCCTCGACTACACCGGCACGCTCGCGGACGACGGCGCCGGTGAGATCCGCCGCTCCGTGCTGCCCGGCGGCGTGCGCGTGCTGACCGAGGCGATGCCGAACCAGCGCTCGGTGACGATCGGCTACTGGGTGGCGGTCGGCTCCCGCGACGAGTCCCCGCAGGGGTTCGGCTCCACCCACTTCCTTGAACACCTGCTGTTCAAGGGCACCCCCACCCGCAGCGCGATGGACATCGCGGCGGCCTTCGACCGCGTCGGCGGGGAGTCCAACGCCGGCACGGCGAAGGAGTCCACGGTCTACCACGCCCGCGTGCTGGACGAGGACCTGCCGATGGCGATCGAGGTCCTCACGGACATGCTGGCCTCCTCGGTGATCGACCCGGCCGAGATGGAGACCGAGCGCGGCGTGATCCTCGAAGAGCTCGCCATGGACGCGGACGACCCCATGGACTACGCCCACGAGCGCCTCGCGGAGGTCCTGCTCGGGGCGCACCCGCTGGCCCGCCCGATCGGCGGCACCCCGGACACCATCCGCGGCGTCACCCGCGAGCACGTGTGGGACCACTACGCGCACTGGTACCGCCCGGACGAGATCGTGGTGACCGCCGCCGGCGGCCTGGAGCACGACGAGGTCTGCCGCCTGGTCCTCGAAGCCCTGTCCCGGTCCGGCTGGGACCTGCCCGAGGGAGCCTCCCCGGCCCCGCGCCGCGCCGTGGACACCACCGCTGCCGCGGCCGCGTCGATCGACCCCGGCATGCACCGCTTCGCCAAGCAGGTGGAGCAGGCCAGCGTGCTGGTGGGCGGCCGCTCGCTGTCCACCACGGACGAGGACCGCTTCGCTCTAGGCGTGATGAACGCGATCCTCGGCGGCGGCATGTCCTCCCGCCTGTTCCAGCAGATCCGCGAGCGTCGCGGGCTGGCGTACTCCACCTACGCGTTCTCGGCGGGCTACTCGGACCTGGGCTACTACGGCCTCTACGCGGGCTGCCAGCCCTCCCGCGTCAGCGAGGTCGCAGACCTCATGGTGGCCGAGCTGGAGAGGATGGCCACCGAGCACGTCACCGCGGAGGAACTGGACCGCGCCCACGGCCAGATCTGCGGCGGCACCGTGCTCGGCATGGAGTCCACCGGTGCCCGCATGTCCCGCCTCGGCCGGTCCGAGCTGGTGCTCGGCGAGTTCGTGGACCTCACCGGCTCCCTGGACCGTGTCCGTGCCGTCGGCGCCGAGGACGTCCGAGCCGTCGCCGCCCGCCTGGTGGAGGGGGAGCGGGCGTCCGTCGTGGTCGGCCCGGAAGCCTGATCCGGCGCGTAGGCTGGTGCGCATGAGTGCCGAGTACACCCCCGCAGCCGAGAATGACCGGATCCGCGTCGCCCTGCTGGGTGCCTCCGGGAAGATGGGCCGCCGTGCCGTGGAGGCGGTCACCGCCGCCGAGGACATGGAGCTGGTCGCCGAGCTGACCTCCACGGACCCCCTCGAGCGCGTCCTCGAGGCCGGCGCCACGCACGTGGTGGACCTCACGGTCCCGGACGCCTCCCCGGACAACGTGGCGTTCGCGGTGGAGCACGGCCTGCACACCGTGGTGGGCACCTCCGGCTGGGTCCAGCAGCGCCGTGAGCGCCTGCAGGCCCAGCTTGCCCAGCACCCGCAGGTCGGCGTGCTCATCGCCCCGAACTTCTCGGTCGGCTCCGTGCTGGCCTCCGCCTTCGCCGCGAAGGCGTCCCGGTTCTTCGAGTCGGTGGAGGTCGTCGAGCTGCACCACCCGGCGAAGCTGGACGCCCCCTCGGGCACCGCGGTGCGCACCGCGGAGATGATCGCCGCCTCCCGCGCGGAGGCGGGCGTGGCCCCGAGCCCGGACGCCACCGAGCGTGACCCGGACGGCGCCCGCGGCGCGGAGGTGGACGGCGTGCGTGTGCACGCGGTGCGCCTGCGCGGGCTGGAGGCGCACCAGGAGGTGCTCATGGGCGGCCCCGGCGAGCAGCTCACCGTCCGCCACGACGCCTTCGACCGCGGCGCCTACATGCCCGGCGTGCTGCTGGGCCTGCGCCGGGTGGCCGCGCACCCGGGCCTGACGTACGGACTGGACGGATACCTCGACCTTGACTGACCCGCACACCCCGCACGAGCCGGCCGACGCTCCCGACCGCCGGGACGCCGCCGCCACCGGCGGCGAGCCCCGGCCGCAGCGTCCCCTGCTGACCAAGGTGGGGGTGGCCGCGGTCACCCTGCTGCTGCTGTTCTTCGCCGGCGTGGCCGTGTACTCGGCGATCGGCTTCGTCATGGCCCCGCAGCCGGTGGCGAAGCTGATCGGCGTGGCCGTGCTCGGCATCGTGGCGGTCGGTCTGTGGGCCCTGTGGCGCGAGATCCGCTTCGGCCTGCTCTCCGAGCGCATGGCCGCGATCCTCGCCGCCGAGGGCAACCTGCCGGTGGACGACCTGCCGCGCTCGCCCGGCGGCCGCATCGACCGCGCCTCGGCGGACGCCGAGTTCGAGACCTACCGCATCGAGGCCGAGGCCGCCCCGCAGTCCTGGCGTGCCTGGTACCGGCTCGGCCTGGCCTACGACGCCTCCGGGGACCGTCGCCGCGCCCGCGGCGCGATCCAGACCGCCGGCCGCCTCTTCACCGAGGATGCCCGCACCGCCCGCCGCTGACCGCTCAGCCTCCCCGCCCCGTTCCGGCCCGTCCGGGGCGTCCGCCTGTGGGGCAGGTGCTGCCGGCCGGCCTCAGCGTGGTCCGGGCCCCCGCTTCCCGACGACGGCACTCGCCGCCGCTTGCAGACCCGCCTCGAGCGGTCCCCGGCTCCGGCACAGGCGGAAGGCCAGCGCCACGGCGAGGCAGCCGGCCCACGCCACGAGCACGGCCACGTCCGTGTTCCAGCACCAGCCGGGGTCTGCGCAGAATGCGGACGGGCCCCGCAGCCCCGCGTCGGCCAGGGGCGCGAGCACCATCAGGTGTCCGACGTAGAGGGTGAGTGGGATCCGTCCCACCGTCTCGAGCGGCGCGGTCAGGACCCGCAGCGGCACCCGCCCCGACGCCCGCTCCCGCAACGGAACCCGCCCCGACGCCCGCTCCCGCAGCGGCACCCGCCCCGGTGCCCGCTCCCGCAACGGAACCCGCCCCGACGCCCGCTCCCGCAGCGGCCCGGAGGCCACGGCTGAGGGGACGACGGTCGCAGTGCGGTCGGCGAGCAGCACGGCCAGACCGAGCAGGGCCGTGGCCGCCCCGGCGACGCGCACCGCCTCGCCCATGCCGCCGCCGTGGGGCACGGCCAGCGCCAGCCACAGCGGGTCCGGGATGAGCCAGACCAGGGCGTGCTCTCCGGTCAGCAGGGTGGCCCGCAGCGTCTGAAGGTCCACGCCCGTGGCCGTGGAGATCCGCACCCGCAGGGACTCGTCGCGGGGGAGGGCCAGCCACACGGCGGCACCGGCTCCCCAGGCCGCCGCGCCTGCCGCCAGCATCCGCCCCGCGGCACGCGGCAGCTCTCCCCGGTCCCGGGCGGCCTCGACGGCGCGGCCCAGGCCGATGCCCAGCATCAGGAAGCCGCCCCAGGCCAGCACCGGGTAGTAGCCGGTGAGCAGCAGGTCCGAGAGCAGCACGCCGGGCCGGAGCAGGTCGGCGGGAGCCGGCGAGGTCCAGAGCCGGCCGTCCACGGACACGGCGGTCCGGCCGAGGAAGGACCAGCCCAGTGTGGTCAGGGCGAACACGGCCACGGGTCCGAGCAGGGTCCAGGCCACGCCGGCGGCCAGCGCAGTCCGGACCCGCAGCCGCAGCAGGGCAGGAGCCAGCGCGAACAGCACGCCGTAGTGGCACAGGATGACCGCCACGGGGGACTCGAGCAGGCCCAGCAGCAGCCCGAGCAGGAACAGCAGCCCCGCGCGGACCAGGAGGCGGGTGGTCCGCCGGGGGTGAGGGTCCGTCGTCGGCAGGCCGGCGGAGCCGGGGGAGGGCCAGCTGAGTGCGAGGGAGACGCCGGCAACCACCACGAACACCGCCGAGGCGAGCCCGGCGAACGCCAGGTGCTCCCAGGAGGGCGAGCCGTCCGCTGCGGTCGGGTTCCCCACATGCACGGCCACCATGCCCAGCACCGCCAGCCCGCGGACGGCGTCCACGCCCCGCACACGACGGGCCGGGCGATCCGACGCGGGGCCGCGCCGGGAGGCGGGGGAGGAGGCAGAGGTCACGGCAGGCTCCCGAGACGGCGGCGGGCGGCGGGCGGTGTGTCTCCGCATGGCGGAACAGCCTCATTCTCCCAGGTGGCGGGCGGTAGGCTGGGCCCATGAGTGAGATCCGCGCCAGCCTCGCACCCGTCGACCCCGTGTTCGGCACCGTCGTGCCCGCCATGGTCACGCCCATGCGGCCGGACGGCTCCGTGGACCTGGACGCCGCCCAGGCGCTCGCCGAGCACCTGGTGGACAACGGCGCCGACGGTCTCGTGGTCACCGGCACCACCGGCGAGACCTCGACCCTCACGGACGAGGAGAACGTCGCCATGTTCCGCGCCGTCGTGGAGGCGGTCGGCGGGCGCGCGAAGGTCGTCGCCGGCACCGGCACGAATGACACGAACCACTCGCTGCACCTGAGCCAGGCGGCCGCGGAGACCGGCGTGGACGGCCTGCTCCTGGTGACCCCGTACTACAACAAGCCCCCGCAGGCCGGCATCGCGGCGCACTTCCGTGCGGTCGCGGACAAGGTCGACCTGCCCATCATGCTCTACGACATCCCGGGCCGCTCCGTGATGCCGATCCAGGCCGAGACGCTCCTGTCCCTGGCCGAGCACCCGAACATCGTGGCTCTCAAGGACGCCAAGGGCGACCTGCAGTCCACGACCACCGTCCTGGCCGAGACCGACCTGGTGGTCTACTCCGGCGACGACGGCGCCACCCTGCCGCTGATGTCCCTGGGCGCCGTGGGCGTCGTCTCCGTGTCCGCCCACGTGGCCCCCGCGAAGTACCGCGAGCTCGTGGACGCCGCCAACGCCGGCGATATCGCCGCCGCCCGGAAGGCCCACTTCGAGCTGGACCCGGTCCAGCGCGCAATCATGACCCACGTCCAGGGCGCGGTCGCCGCCAAGGCCGTCCTCGCCGCCCAGGGCGTCATCCCGGCCGCCACCGTGCGGCTGCCGCTCGTCGAGGCCACCTCGGACGAGCTCTCGATCATCCGCGCCGACCTCGCGGAGGCCGGCATCACCTTCTAGAAGGGAAACCCACACCATGCCCTCAGGCGCACGCCTGCAGACCCCGCCCAAGCTCAAGAAGGGCGCACTTAGGATCGTGCAGCTCGGAGGTCTCGAAGAGGTCGGCCGCAACATGGTCACCTTCGAGATCGACGGCAAGATCCTCGTCGTCGACTGCGGCGTCCTCTTCCCCGAGGACACCCAGCCCGGCGTCGACCTGATCCTCCCGGACTTCTCCTACCTGAAGGACCGGCTGGAGGACATCGTGGGCATCGTGCTCACCCACGGCCACGAGGACCACATCGGTGCCGTGCCGTACCTGCTGCGGCTCAAGTCCGACATCCCGCTGATCGGCTCCCAGCTCACCCTCGCCCTGATCGAGGCCAAGCTCGAGGAGCACCGCATCAAGCCGCTCACCCTCGCCGTGAAGGAGGGGGACACCGAGCGGTTCGGCCCCTTCGAGTGCGAGTTCGTGGCCGTCAACCACTCCATCCCGGACGCGCTCGCCGTGTTCGTCCGCACCGCCGCGGGCACCATCCTGCACACCGGCGACTTCAAGATGGACCAGCTGCCGCTCGACGGCCGCATCACGGACCTGCGCGCCTTCGCCCGGCTGGGCGAGGAGGGCGTGGACCTGTTCATGACGGACTCCACCAACGCGGAGGTCCCGGGCTTCACCATGACCGAGAAGGAGATCGGCCCGACCATCGAGCGCTACTTCGCGGACGCGAGGCAGCGGATCGTGGTGGCCTCCTTCTCCTCGCACGTGCACCGTGTGCAGCAGGTCCTGGACGCGGCCGCGAAGCACGGCCGCAAGGTCGCCTTCGTCGGCCGCTCGATGATCCGCAACATGGGCATCGCCTCGAAGCTCGGCTACCTGGACGTGCCCGACGGCCTGCTCATCGACGCCCGCAAGGTGGACAAGTACCGGGACGACGAGGTCGTGCTGATGTGCACCGGCTCCCAGGGCGAGCCGATGGCCGCCCTGTCCCGCATGGCCAACGGCGACCACCAGGTCCAGCTGGAGGAGGGCGACCTCGTGGTCCTCGCCTCCTCGCTGATCCCGGGCAACGAGAACTCCGTCTTCCGCATCATCAACGCCCTCATGAAGCTGGGCGTGCAGGTGGTGCACAAGGGCATGGCCAAGGTGCACGTCTCCGGCCACGCCTCCGAGGGCGAGCTGCTCTACTGCTACAACATCGTCAAGCCGCGTCACGTCATGCCGGTGCACGGCGAGACCCGCCACCTGATCGCCAACGGCCGCATCGCGCAGAAGACCGGCGTGCCGGAGGAGAACATCGTCCTGGCCGCCAACGGCACCGTGGTGGACATGGCGGACGGCCGCGTCCGCGCCGTCGGCGAGATCGACTGCGGCTACGTCTACGTGGACGGCTCCTCGATCGGCGAGATCTCGGACGCGGACCTGAAGGACCGCATGGTGCTCGGCGAGGAGGGCTTCGTCTCCGTCATCACCGTGGTGAACCGCCAGTCCGGCAAGATCATCTCCGGCCCGGACATCCACGTCCGAGGCGTGGCCGAGGACGCCAAGGTGTTCGAAGGCATCAAGCCCAAGATCGCCCGCGCGCTCGAGGAGGCCGTGCAGTCCGAGAAGACGCACACCACCCACCAGCTGCAGCAGGTCGTCCGCCGCACCATCGGCACCTGGATCAACCGCAAGCTGCGCCGCCGCCCGATGATCGTCCCGGTGGTCATCGAGGCCTGACCGGGACGCAGCCGGCCGCGCGTCGCCCGCACGCCGGTCGCGTGTTGGCAGCGCCGGCCGCGCGTCGCTCGCCACACGGGCCGCGCGCCGGCAGCACCGCCCGGCCCCGCCGGCCCGCACGCCGGCCGCCCGAAGCCCCGCGGTGTCCTCCTGGGACGCCGCGGGGCTTCGCGGTACCGTAGGAGCGATATGGCGACTCGTACTTCCCCCGCGCGCTCGTCGTCCTCCTCCACCCGTTCCCGCTCCGGCTCCGGCCGGTCCGGGGGCTCCACGCGAGGCAAGGGCGCGACCACCAAGACCACCGTCGACCTGGACCGGCCGCCGCTGCCGGTCCGGGTCCTCCACGCGATCTGGATGGCCCTGGCCACCCCGGTCGGCGCCGTCGTGCGCAAGCTCGGCCCGGACGTGCGCATCCCGCGTGAGGACCGCCGGGACGGCACCGGCTTCCTGCTCGTGCTCCTGGCCGCGCTCGTCGCCGCCGTCGAGTGGTGGGGCCTGCGGGACGTCACCGAGTTCGGCCGCATCGTCAACGCGGTGGTGGCCGGCACCGTCGGCTGGTTCGCCTTCCTCGTCCCCTTCGTCCTGGTGATCATCGCCGTACGCTGCTTCCGCACGCCCACCGAGCACCGGACCAACGGACGCATCATCATCGGGCTGCTGGTCGCCACGGTCGCAGGCTCCGGCATCGCCCACCTCGCCGGGGGACTGCCTTCGGCGGCCGAGTCCTTCGAGGACATGCTTCGCGCCGGCGGCATGGTCGGCTACCTCGCCACCAGCCCGCTCGCCTCCCTGCTGACGGCCGTCCCCGTGTGGGCGGTCATGATCGCCCTCGCGTTCTTCTCCCTCCTCATCATCACGGCCACCCCGCTGGGGGCCATCGGCGAGCGCCTCCGCGCCGGCTACGCCTGGCTCACCGGGCAGGACCCGCAGGCCGCCGCCGAGGTCGCCCGCGAGCGCAAGGCCGCCCGTCGGGCCCGCCGCGAGGGCCACGCGGACGAGGACGGCACCGAGGGCTCTGAGGGTCGCACGCACCCGGACCACGACCAGTCCTACCTGGACTCCACCTCCCGCGCCGCCGACGCGCCGGCCCCGGCCCGGCGCCCCGGTCTGTTCGCCCGCCTGTTCGGCCGCGGCCGCCGGGCCGAGGAGCCCGTGGAGCCGGAGTACACGCAGACCCGCGCCTACGACTCGGCCCTCGTGGACGAGGAGGAGACCGCCGCCGTGCCCGCGGACGAGCAGCCCACCCAGGCGCTGTCCCGTCCGCTCGACGACGCCGGCCGCCGCTCCGGCTCCCACGTCTTCGACGCCGCCGCGGACTTCCCTGAGGCCGAGGACGAGGCCGCCGGCCCGGACACCGAGGAGCTGCCGACTGTCCCGGCGGGCGTGAAGCGCCCGACCGCCGCGGACCGCGCGCTCGAGCAGGTCCGCGAGCACGCCCGTGCCCAGCAGGCCTCCCGCCCCGCGGAGGCGGACGTCTCCGCCCGCCCGGTGGCGAAGCATGCCGGCGAGGACTGGACCGACGCGCCCGGCGAGGCGGACGCGGACGGCAGGGGGCCGTCGTCGTCCGCGGATGCCGCCGGCGCCCCGGCCGTGCAGTCCGTCTCCACCCCGGAGCCGGTGCCGGCCGTGCCGTCCGTCCCGGCCAAGACCGAGCAGCTCGAGCTCGGCGGGGACGTGTCCTACACGCTGCCCGAGTCCTCCCTGCTGCCGGCCGGACCGGCGCCGAAGGAGCGCTCGGAGTCCAACGACCGGATCGTGGAGGCGCTGACCACCTGCTTCCAGGAGTTCAAGGTGGACGCGAAGGTCACCGGGTTCTCCCGCGGCCCCACCGTGACCCGCTACGAGGTGCACGTCGCCCCGGGCACCAAGGTGGAGAAGGTCACCGCCCTGGAGAAGAACATCGCCTACGCGGTGGCGTCCTCTGATGTGCGCATCCTCAGCCCCATCCCGGGCAAGTCGGCGATCGGCATCGAGATCCCGAACACGGACAAGGAGGTCGTCGTTCTCGGCGACGTCCTGCGCTCGCAGGCCGCCCAGCGCAACGAGCACCCGATGATCATGGGCGTCGGCAAGGACGTGGAGGGCGGCTACGTGGTGGCCAACCTGGCGAAGATGCCGCACATGCTCGTGGCCGGCGCCACCGGTGCGGGCAAGTCCTCCTTCGTGAACTCGATGATCACCTCGATCCTCATGCGTGCCACCCCGGACGACGTCCGCATGGTCATGGTGGACCCGAAGCGCGTGGAGCTCACCGCCTACGAGGGCGTCCCGCACCTGGTGACCCCGATCATCACCAACCCGAAGAAGGCCGCCGAGGCCCTGCAGTGGGTGGTGAAGGAGATGGACACCCGCTACGACGACCTCGCCGCGTTCGGCTTCAAGCACATCGACGACTTCAACAAGGCCGTCCGCGCCGGGAAGGTCCAGCTGCCGCCGGACTCGAAGCGTCAGCTGCGCCCGTACCCGTATCTGCTGGTGATCGTGGACGAGCTCGCGGACCTGATGATGGTCGCCCCGCGTGACGTGGAGGACGCGATCGTGCGCATCACCCAGCTGGCCCGTGCCGCCGGCATCCACCTGGTGCTGGCCACCCAGCGGCCGTCCGTGGACGTGGTCACCGGCCTGATCAAGGCCAACGTGCCCTCCCGCATGGCGTTCGCCACCTCCTCGGTGACCGACTCCCGCGTGGTCCTGGACCAGCCCGGTGCCGAGAAGCTCCTCGGCCAGGGCGACGCCCTGTTCCTGCCCATGGGCAAGTCCAAGCCGATGCGTGTGCAGGGCGCCTGGGTCAACGAGTCCGAGATCCACGCCGTGGTGGAGCATGTGAAGTCCCAGATGCAGGTCCAGTACCGCGACGACGTGGTGCCGGAGAAGGCCGAGAAGGTGATCGACGAGGACATCGGAGACGACCTGGACCTGCTGCTGCAGGCCGTGGAGCTGGTGGTGACCACCCAGTTCGGCTCCACCTCCATGCTGCAGCGCAAGCTCCGCGTGGGCTTCGCCAAGGCCGGCCGCCTCATGGACCTCATGGAGTCCCGCGGCGTGGTGGGCCCGTCCGAGGGCTCCAAGGCCCGCGACGTGCTGGTCAAGCCGGACGAGTTGGCCGGTGTGCTCGCCACCATCAGCGGCGACGCCCCGCCGGAGCCTGCCCCCGCGCCGGCCGGCGAGGCCCCGTCCGGCGGTGCCGGCGCGGGTGCCGGAGCCGCCGGGGGCGACGGCGCCCGTGACCTGGTGGCCGAGGACCTGGACAATCGTCCTCAGGCCCAGCAGTGGCACGATGAGGACGACGCGGAGGGGTCTGAGGACGCATGGCAGCTGACCGGCCGATGAGCGGCTCTGTGAACGGTGCCGACGCGCCGACCCCGCCGGACGCCTCCGAGCAGGCGGCGGCCTCGCAGACCCCGCCTCAGCACTCCAACTGGAACCTGCCGAACGTGCTCACCGCGGTGCGCATCGTCATGGTCCCGTTCTTCGTGTGGGCGCTCTGGGCCGGCGGCCCGTGGGGCGAGGACTCCACCGCCGCCCGCTGGATCGCGTTCGTGCTCTTCGCCGCGGCGATGTACACGGACAAGCTGGACGGGGACATCGCCCGGGCCCGCGGGATCGTGACGGACTTCGGCAAGATCGCCGACCCCATCGCGGACAAGCTGCTCACCGGCGCCGCCCTGGTGGTCTTCTCCCTGCTCGGCGAGCTGTGGTGGTGGGTCACCGTCCTGTTCCTCGTGCGCGAATGGGGGATCACCCTGCTGCGCCTGGTGGTGATCAGGTACGGCGTCATGCCGGCCTCTAAGGGCGGAAAGCTCAAGACGGTGCTGCAGACCGCGGGCATCGGCTTCCTGTCCATGCCCCTGTTCGAGGTCCTCGGCTTCTGGTGGGCCTATGTCGGCTGGTTCTTCCTCGGTGCCGCGCTCGTGGTGACCGTGGTGACCGGCGTCGACTACGTCCGCCAGGCGGTGCTGCTGCGCCGCGAGGCCCTCGCCTCCGGGCGCGTGACCCGCTGAGTCCGGTGCCGGTGCCGGTGCCCTGAGGAGACCCACATGACGACGACGGCACAGCCCTCCGCCTTCCTCCTCGCCCTGGTCCGGGGGCTGAGGGAGCAGGGCCTGACCCTGGCCTGCGCCGAGTCCCTCACCGCCGGCCGCGTGGCGGCCGCCGTGGCCGACGTTCCCGGGGCCTCGGCCGTGCTGCAGGGCGGGGTGGTGGCCTACCAGAACCGCGTGAAGCACGAGGTGCTCGGCGTGGACGCGCAGGTGCTGGACACCCGCGGCGCCGTGGACCCGGAGACCGCCCGCCAGATGGCCGCCGGCGCGCGCCGCCTCGTCGGCGCGGACATCGGGGTCTCCACCACCGGCGTCGCCGGTCCGGAACCGCACCAGGGCAAGGCCGTGGGGACGGTCTGGGTGGGCCTGGCCGTCGGTGAGGATCTGGCGGATCGGGCGGCCGTCGTCGTGGGCGAGCGCGGTGAGCCCCAGGCGGACGGGACGGTCACGGCGGCCCGGCTCCTCCGGCTGGACGGGGACCGCGAGGAGATCCGGGCCCAGTCCACGCAGGCCGCGCTGGCCATGGTGGCCGAGCTGCTCGGCCGCTGACGTGCGCGGACCCACGCCTGCCGCGCCGCCGGTGCGATGCCGTCGGCCGGTGACGGAGCGCGCGAACGTCACGGAACGGAAAAGTTCGCCCCGGCGGGAATGATCACCGCACCGGCGTGGTTGTCCTGAACGAGTCAAGAACAGAGGGCGCGATCGGACCGGGCGACCTCAGCGCTGTGGTCCAGGGAACGTCCAGGAGGTACCGATAGACATGATGAGGCACCCCATCCACACCAACGGCATCACCCGCTGGGTCCAGGACGGACCGCAGGATGAGGCCCACCAGACCCCCGCCGCCCCCGAGATCAAGGAGCGCTCCATGCCCATCCTCCGTCACGAGATCGGCGACGTCCTCCGCGACGTCCGCCAGCGCCAGGGCCGCACGCTCCGCGAGGTGTCGCACGACGCCCGCGTCTCCCTCGGCTACCTGTCCGAGGTGGAGCGCGGCCAGAAGGAGGCCTCCTCCGAGCTGCTGGCCTCGATCTGCGACGCACTCGACGTGCCGCTGTCCGCCATGCTCCGGGAGGTCTCGGACCGCATCGCCGAGCAGGAGGGCGTCATCGTCCCGGACACCGTGCCGGACGAGCTGACCGCAGACCTCGGCGGCTCCGGCCGCGTGGGCACCCTCGCCCACTGATCGTCGGATCCGCTGCTCCACGACGACGGGCGGTCGCCTTCACACGAAGGCGACCGCCCGTCGTCGCGTCACGGCGGCACGCCGCCGTGACATCATCGACACCGCACGCCCGGGCAGGGCGCGCTCCCGTGGCTCCGCGCCGCGGACCGAGAGACGATCCGAGAGGACCTGCATGCGCCGCAGCGAGTTCACCCGCCTCGTGGCCGAGGAGTTCGGCCCCGCCCGGGGACCGGTGATCGTGGACACCCTGAACCTGCCCGGGCTCGACTGCACGGGCGCCGAGGCGTTGGCGAAGGGGGTGGACCCGCGGGACGTCTGGCGGGCGATCTGCGACCTGCAGGACGTGCCGGAGGAGCGCCGGCTCGGCCGGGACATCCCGCCGAAGGGGTGAGCGCCGGACACGCCGCACCGTGTATCGAACACATGTTCGAAGATGTGCGGTAGTGTCCTCCACAGCAGACCGAATGCGGGCTGCCGTCCACAGATCCGCCGGCGCGCCCTATCGTGTCGGCGCCCGTCCGTAGTGTCGTCCACGAGCGGATCGGACGGACCCGCGCCGGGCCCCGCGGCCCGGACCGAAGACCACACATCCAGAGGTGAAAGATGAGCACCGACACCGGCAACGACCGTCAGAAGGCCCTCGACGCCGCCCTGGCCCAGATCGACAAGCAGTTCGGCAAGGGCTCCGTGATGCGTCTGGGCGAACAGTCCCAGACCCCGGTCGAGACCATCTCCACCGGCTCCGTCGCCCTGGACGTGGCCCTCGGCACCGGCGGCCTGCCCCGCGGCCGCGTCGTGGAGATCTACGGCCCGGAGTCCTCGGGCAAGACCACGGTCGCCCTGCATGCGGTGGCCAACGCCCAGCGCAACGGCGGCATCGCCGCGTTCATCGACGCCGAGCACGCGCTCGACCCGGTCTACGCCCGCAAGCTCGGCGTGGACACGGACGCCCTGCTGGTCTCCCAGCCGGACACAGGCGAGCAGGCCCTCGAGATCATGGACATGCTCGTCTCCTCGGGCTCCCTGGACATCATCGTCGTCGACTCCGTGGCCGCGCTCGTGCCGCGCGCCGAGATCGAGGGAGAGATGGGCGACTCCCACGTCGGCCTGCAGGCCCGCCTCATGTCGCAGGCGCTGCGCAAGATCACCGGCCGCCTGGCCCAGTCCAAGACCACCGCGATCTTCATCAACCAGCTGCGCGAGAAGATCGGCGTGTTCTTCGGCTCGCCGGAGACCACCACCGGCGGCAAGGCCCTGAAGTTCTACGCCTCGGTCCGCATCGACGTGCGCCGCATCGAGACCCTCAAGGAGGCCGGCAACCCGGTCGGCAACCGCACCCGCGCCAAGATCGTGAAGAACAAGATGGCCCCGCCGTTCAAGCAGGCCGAGTTCGACATCCTCTACGGCGAGGGCATCTCCAAGGAGGGCGGCCTGATCGACATGGGCGTCGAGGAGGGCATCGTGCGCAAGTCCGGTGCCTGGTTCACCTATGACGGGGACCAGCTCGGCCAGGGCAAGGAGAATGCGCGCCGCTTCCTCAAGGACAACCCGGACCTGGCCCTCGAGATCGAGACCCGGATCCTCCAGAAGCTCGGCATCGTGCCGGACGAGGACGCCGAGGCGGAGGGCGAGGAGCCCGCGCTGACAGCCGTCCCGGACGCCGGCTGATCCGCCGCACCGCACGGATCAGCGCATGAGTGAGCGGCGAGGCCGCGGCAAGCCCCAGGGAGATCCTTCGTGGGGCGACGCCATCTGGATCGAGGCCCCTTCCGTGAAGGCCGCCCGAGAACGGGACGCCCGCCGCGGGGAAACCGGTGACGAGACGACGGCCGCGGACACCGAGTGTCTCGAGGAGGATCTGCCGGACGGCGTCGACCCCGATCGCCTCGCCGCGGCCCGCGCCCGCAGCGCTGCCCGGCGCGCCCGTGCGCAGGCCGAGCGCGAACACGTGGTGGGCTCTGGGCTGCCCGAGCCGCGCCGCAGCCGCCGCAGGACGAGCGCCGAGGCCGGCGGTGGCCCCCGCGGTCGCGGCAGCGGCAGTCGCCGGGAGCCGGCGCCGCTGCCGTCCGACCCGGACGAGCTGCGCGAGCTGGCCCGGAACATCGCGCTGCGCCACCTCACGGGTGCGCCCCGTTCCCGCCACCAGCTCGAGGAGCGCCTGGCGGACCGCGGCATCCCGGAGGAGGTCGGCGCCGAGGTCCTGGACCGCATGGAGGCCGTCCGTCTGGTGGACGACGCCGCCTTCGCCGAGACCCTGGTGCGCTCCCGCCACCGCGGCCGCGGCCTGGCCCGCAGCGCCCTGCGCCGCGAGCTCAAGGAGAAGGGCGTGGACGGCGAGACCGCAGAGGAGGCCCTGGAGGCCGTCACCGGGGAGGACGAGCGCGCCGCCGCCGCGGAGATCGTCGCCAAGAAGATCCGCACCCGTCCCGTGCCCACCGGCCCGGACCCGGAGTCCCGGGCCGAGCGGGACAGGCACGTGCGGCGGCTCGTGGCCATGCTCGGCCGCAAGGGCTACGCGCCCGGCCTGGCATTCTCGGTCGTCCGCGACGCCATCGACGCCCAGGACGGCTGAGGCCGGCCCTCTGAGGACCGCCGGCCGCGCACCCACGGTGCCGGGCCGCCGTCGGGAGGGGCCGCGCCACTAGAATGACCTGCGATGACCACCACCGCTGACGCCCCGCAGACCCCCGCCGCGACCGCACCCATCGTGCCGGACAACACCGGCCGCACCTACGAGGTGCGCACCTTCGGCTGCCAGATGAACGTCCACGACTCCGAGCGCATCTCCGGCCTGCTCGAGTCCACCGGCTACAGGCCCGTCGCCGAGGGCGACCAGGCCGACCTGGTCGTCTTCAACACCTGCGCCGTGCGTGAGAACGCGGACAACCGTCTCTACGGCAACCTCGGCAACCTGCGGAACGTGAAGCAGGCCCACGAGGGCATGCAGATCGCCGTCGGCGGCTGCCTGGCCCAGAAGGACCAGGACGTGATCGTTCAGAAGGCGCCGTGGGTGGACGTGGTGTTCGGCACCCACAACATCGGCTCGCTGCCGACCCTGCTCGAGCGCGCCCGCCACAACCAGCGTGCCGAGGTCGAGCTGCTCGAGTCCCTCGAGGTCTTCCCCTCCACGCTGCCGACCAAGCGCGAGTCCACCCATTCGGCGTGGGTGTCCATCTCCGTGGGCTGCAACAACACGTGCACCTTCTGCATCGTCCCGTCCCTGCGCGGCAAGGAGAAGGACCGCCGCCCGGGCGAGATCCTGCAGGAGATCAAGGCGCTGGTGGCCGAGGGCATCGTGGAGGTGACCCTGCTCGGGCAGAACGTGAACACCTACGGCGTGGAGTTCGGAGACCGCGGAGCCTTCGCCAAATTGCTGCGCGCCTGCGGCGAGATCAAGGGGCTGGAGCGGGTGCGCTTCACCTCCCCGCATCCGGCGTCCTTCACGGACGACGTCATCGACGCCATGGCCGAGACCCCCAACGTGATGCCGCAGCTGCACATGCCGCTGCAGTCCGGCTCGGACAAGGTCCTCAAGGACATGCGCCGGTCCTACCGCTCCAAGAAGTTCCTCGGGATCCTTCAGAAGGTCCGTGAGCGCATGCCGCACGCGGCCATTACCACGGACATCATCGTGGGCTTCCCCGGTGAGACCGACGAGGACTTCGAGGACACCCTGCGCGTGGTGGAGGCCTCCCGCTTCTCCTCGGCGTTCACCTTCCAGTACTCCATCCGCCCCGGCACCCCCGCCGGAGAGATGGAGGACCAGGTGCCCAAGCAGAAGGTGCAGGAGCGCTTCGAGCGCCTCGTGGCGCTGCAGGACCGCATCTCCGCCGAGGAGATGAAGACCCTCGTGGGCACCCGCCAGGAGCTGATGGTCACCGAGCAGTCCGGCTCCAAGGCCGGGGAGACCGGCCGCCTGGCCGGCCGGGCCCCGGACCACCGGCTGGTGCACTTCTCGGTGCCCGCCGGCTGTGAGACCCCGCGCCCGGGCGACTTCGTGACCGTCACCGTCACGGACGCCGCCGCGTTCTTCGCCATCGCGGACCCGACCGCCGAGGACTACCTGGTCCGCCGCAGCCGGGCCGGCGACGCCTGGGACCGCGCGCAGGCCGAGTCCTGCGGCGTGCCCACCCCGGGCGCCGGCGGCGCCACCAGCCTCGGAATGCCGTCGCTGCGCCCGCGCTCCTGATGTCCTCCGGCACCCAGGCGAGCCGGCAGCGCCCGGTGATCGCCGTCGTCGGGGCCACGGCCACCGGCAAGTCGGCACTGGCCGTGACGCTGGCACAGCGCCTGAGCGGGGAGGTCGTCAACGCGGACGCCCTGCAGTTCTACCGGGGCATGGACATCGGTACCGCCAAGACCATGCCGGCCGAGCAGCAGGGGGTGCCGCACCACCTGCTGGACGTCCTGGACGTCACCGAGGAGGCCTCCGTGGCCGCGTTCCAGGCGCAGGCACGGGAGCTGTTCGCGCAGATCCGCGGGCGGGGGAGGACCCCGATCCTCGTGGGCGGCTCGGGCCTCTACGTCCGCGCCGCCCTGGACGTGCTGGAGTTCCCGCCCACCGATCCCGCGGTGCGTGCCGAGGTGGAGGCCGAGCTGGCCGCGCGGGGAGCGGCAGCCCTGCGGGCCGAGCTCGCCGCGGTGGACGCGGCCTCCGCGCAGAACGTGAGGGACGAGCGGCGCCTGGTGCGCGCCCTGGAGGTCCACCGCATCACCGGCCGCCCCTTCAGTGCGTTCATGCCGCAGCGGCAGACCCACCCGGACGTCGCGCCGGCGGTGCAGATCGGCCTGCAGATCGACCGGGCCGTGCTGCACGAGCGCATCGCCGCCCGCGTCCACGCCATGGTGGACGCCGGGCTCGCCGAGGAGGTCCGCCGCCTGGAGGCCGCCGGGCTGCGGGAGGGCAGGACGGCCTCGCGGGCCATCGGCTACGCCCCGTTCCTGGCCGTCCAGGACGGGGAGATCACCGAGGCCGAGGCGATCGAGCAGACCATCGTGGCCACCCGCCGCTTCGCCCGCCGCCAGGAGACCTGGTTCCGGGCCGACCCGCGCGTGCACTGGGTGGAGGCGCTGGCCGAGGACGTGGTGGAGCAGGCGCTGGCGGTGCTCTGACTCGTCGCGGGACTGAGCTCGTGCCCCGGGCGTCCTCTCCTGCACAGCCGCCCTTCGCTCTGAGCGCATCCCCGGAGCGCTCCCTGCGGTGGCGCGGCTCACACAGGCGCCGCTACGGTGCTGGAAAGCAGAGGGAAGGAGCGGAATCGTCATGGCCTTCAGCACACCGAAGCCCGGCAGCGCCCCCAGCGCATGGCACCGCGGCCTGGTGACGACGCTCGGCACGGTCGCCTTCGGCCGGCCCCGGATCCTGGGAGAGGTCCGCCCTGCCCGTGCCCTGCGCCGCGGCCCGCGCGGCTCGCGCCGCTCGCGCAGCACCCGGCCCACCGACGACGGCCACCGTCCCCGCCTCTACCTCGCCAGCCACCGCAACGGCGCCATCGACGGCTGCGCCCTGGCCTCCGCCGCCCCCGGCGCGCAGTTCCTCGTCTCGGCCCAGCTGCTGCGCCATCCGCTGCTGCGCCTGCTGTTCACCGGCATCCCCGTGGTGCGGCCGAAGGACGTGGAGCGCTACGGCATGGACCCGGCCGAGGTCGCGGACCCGGTGACCGCCGGGGTGCGCCACCTGGCCGCCGGGGGAGACCTCGTGGTCCTGCCCGAGGGCACCTCCGAGTGGTCGCACGCCCCGCAGCCCTACCGGAAGGGCGCCGCCCGGATCCTCGCCGCCTGCCGAGCCCAGGGCGTGGACGTGGAGGTCGTCCCGGTGGGCCTGTTCTACTCCGCCCCGGACCGCTACCGCTCCCGCGTGGAGGTCCTCCTCGGGGACCCTGTCCCGCTTCCCGACGACGGCACCTCGGCGTCCGATGCCGCCTCACCTGGGCCGTCGCGCGCCCCGGTGCCCGGCGCCGGCGGAGCGCCTGACCCCGCCGAGGTCGACCGCATCCACCAGGTGCTGTCCACAGCCTTGGACGAGGTGTCCGTGGACTGCCCGGACGATCAGTCCTTCCACGCTGTCCTCACGGCCGCCGGCGCCGACGCCCGCGCCGCAGAGGGCTTCACCGAGTCCTTTCTGCACCATCAGCGTCAGGCTCGCGCCGGCCGCCCGCCGCTGCCCGGAGCCCCGGCGCCGCGCTGGCCGCGGCTGCTCGGCCTGACCCTGCAGGCTCCGATCGCCCCGGTCCTGCTCACCGCCTGGGCGGTGGGGAAGAAGGCGGACGCCGTGAACACCGTCAGCTTCTTCCGTGTGCTCGGCGGCACGGCCGCCGCCCTGCTGTGGGCCCCCGTGCTCGCCGGGCTCACCGTGGCCAAGCCCGCCGCAGGTCCCGCCGCGCTGGCCTCGAGCGCCGCCGGGTGGGCACTGCTCGGTGTGAACCGCTGGCGGCTGTAGCCCCGGGTCTGCCCGCCACCTCGTCCCGACCGTTCCTCAACCAGACGCCCGACCCGCCACCAGGAGAGACGCCATGGCCCTGATCATCGACTTCCACCACGAGGACGCCGCCGAGCTGGCCGTGTCCGGAGGCAAGGGCGCGTCCCTGGCCCGGACGGCGCGTGCGCTGCCGGTGCCGCCGGGGCTGATCGTCACCGCCGAGGCCTACCGGGACCTGGTGAAGGACATCGCCGCGGACCTGCGGGCGGTCCTGGCCCGCCTGGACGCCGGCGAGACCGACGTGGACACCGCCGCCGCCGAAGCCCAGGAGCTGATCCTGGCCGCCGAGGTCCCGGAGGCCTGGCGCAGCCGGCTCGCCGCGCTGATGGAGCAGTCGGGGCTGGCAGACCACGCGGTGGCGGTGCGGTCCTCCGGCACCATGGAGGACCTGCCCGGCGCCGCCTTCGCCGGCCAGCACGACACCCACCTGGGCGTGCGCGGCGTGGAGGACGTGCTGGCGAAGGTGCTTGCCTGCCACGCCTCGCTCTGGAACGCCCATGCCATGCGGTACCGGCAGCGGCTCGGGGTGGACCATCTCGAGGCGGCCATGGCCGTCGTCGTGCAGCAGATGGTGGAGGTGGGCGCCGAGGAGGCGGCCGGCGTCGCCTTCTCCGTGGATCCGGTGCGCGGGCAGATGGGGCACGTGCTGATCAACGCGGCCTTCGGCCTGGGCGAGACGGTCGTCGGGGGAGAGGAGCCGGTGGACGAGTACATCGTCGCCCGCCACGGGCACGAGCAGGTGGCCGAGACGATCGCGGAGAAGCCCCACGCCCTCGTCTCCCTGCCCGACGGCGGCACGAAGGAGGTGGACCTCTCCGCCGAGCACGGCGCCCGCCCGGCCCTCACCGAGGACCAGCGTGCCGAGGTCGCGGACCTGGCCGTGGCCGCCGAGGTGCACGCCGGGTTCCCGCAGGACATCGAATGGGCGTACTCGCAGGGGCGGCTGTTCCTGCTGCAGTCCCGCCCCGTCACCCGCGTGGCCGCCCGGCTCACCCGGGATGAGTCCGCGGAGCGCTTCCCCACGCCGATCGCCCCGCTGACCTGGGACCTGGTGGAGGACGGCTTCCACCGCTCCCTGAACCACTCCTTCGACCTCATGGGCCTGCCGCCGTTCGACGACAAGTGGTTCGTGATGAAGGACTCCTGGATCTACGGCAACCAGACCGCCGTGGAGCTCTACGCGGACCGGCTGCCGCTGCGCATGCTCACGGACGCCGAGTCCCTCGAGGCCGCCATCCCGGAGATCATCCGCGACTACTCCTGGGTGCAGCAGCTGCCCCTGCAGTGGGCCCGGGACCTGGACACCTACCTGCTCGCCCTCGGCCGGCTCGACGCCGTGGACCCGGACGCACTGGGCCTGCCGGCCCGCTGGGAGCACGTCAAGGCCATCGCCGCCGCCGGCAACGCCTACTTCCTGCCGAACATCGCCATCTCCCTGACCCAGCGCACCCTCTACGGCGCCCTGCAGCGCATGCTGTCCATGGCGCTGAGCACGGAGCAGGCGCAGCAGGTGTTCGAGCAGCTCCTCTCCGCCACGGACACCAAGACCGGTCAGGTCAACGCCGAGCTGTGGGAGCTCTCCCGCACCCTGCGCGCCACCCCGGAGCTACTGGACGCGCTCGCCGCGGACGGTGCGGCCGCCGTGGTGGACCGCCTCGAGACGTGGCCGGAGTTCGCCGCCGCCTTCACGCGGTTCCTGCAGCGGCACGGCCACCGTGAGCTCGACTTCGACGCCTACCATCCCACCTGGGTGGAGGCCCCGCACATCGTCCTGGACCAGATCCGCCTCATGGCCGACCGCGAGGACGAGGACCACGCCGCCGCGGACCGGCGGGCGAAGGTCACCGCCATGGAGACCGAGCTGGCCGTGCTGGCCGAGGTCCCGGACCCGCTGCGCTACCTGGTGCAGGAGGTCATCCGCCTGGCCCGCGAGTACACCGCCCTGGACGACCTCGAGCACTATCAGACCACCCGCATGAGTCCGATCCTGCGCCGCGCCGTCCGCTCCCTCGGCGCCGGCCTGGTGGACGAGGGCGTGCTCAGCGACCCCATGGACGCGTTCTTCCTGCCGGTCGCGGACCTGGACGCCGCCTTCGGCGTCACCGGCGAGGGGCACGACGACGGCCACACGCCCTCGGACGGCGAGGGCGCCGCCGTCGGGAAGCAGGATCTGGCGCCGCTGACGGCGGTGGCCGCCGAACACAAGGCGGCCTACGAGGCCGCGTGTGCAGGGACCCCGGACTGGGTGTGGGGCAAGTCGGAGGCCGAGCAGTTCGACGACGACGCGCTCGTGGGCGCCGCCGGAAGCCCGGGTTCGGTCGAGGGCGAGGTGTTCCTGGTGCACGGGCCGGAGGACTTCGCGTCCTTCCCCTCCGGAGCGATCCTCGTGGCCCGCACGACCAACCCGGCCTGGACCGCGCTGTTCTACCAGGCCTCCGGGGTGATCACGGAGTCCGGCGGCGCGCTCTCCCACGGCGCGGTGACCGCGCGCGAGCTCGGGCTGCCGTCCGTCATGGCGATCCGCGGCGTGATGCAGCGGCTGGAGAACGGGCAGAAGGTGCGCGTGGACGGCTCCGCCGGGACGGTCTCGCTGCTTCAGGAGTGAGGGCCGGGACCAGGGCCGGCGGCGGGCGGGGACATCCCGAGCCGACGGCCGACGGGGACATCCCGAGCCGGCGGCCGTCCCGGGCCGGCTGCGGCCCCTAGACTGGGCGGCATGAGCAAGCACCGTGCCGCCCTCGACGCCCTGTCCGGACTGACCTTCGCCAAGGGGCACGGCACCGGGAACGACTTCGTCCTGATCGCCGACCCGGACGGCACCGTGGCCCTTGAGGCCGAGAAGGTGGCCGCGCTGGCCGACCGCCACCACGGCATCGGCGGCGACGGCGTCATCCGTGCGGTGCCCTCGAAGCACCTCGCCGAGGGGCAGGCTCTGCTGGCCGAGCATCCGGACGCCGAGTGGTTCATGGACTACCGCAACGCGGACGGCTCCGTGTCCGAGATGTGCGGCAACGGGGTGCGCGTGTTCGTGCACTTCCTGGTGTCCGAGCAGCTCGTGCCCCTCGAGCCGGGGCAGACCCTGGCGATCGGCACCCGCGCCGGCGTCAAGCACGTGACCCGCCTGGACCACGGCTACGCCATCGACATGGGTCCGTGGAGCTACATCGACCCGGAGCTGGCGCAGGAAGCGGCGTCGGACTCCGTGGTGGAGGCCGCGGGCCTGCAGGATCCCCGTCCGGCGCTGAGCATCTCCATGGGCAATCCGCACACCGTGGTGCCCGTGCAGTCCTTCGAGGACCTGGCCGAGCTGGACCTGACCCGCGCCCCGCACGTGGAGCCGGCCCCGGAGGGAGGCACCAATGTGGAGTTCGTGGCCGCCTTCGAGCCGATGATCCGCGACGGCGTCGGCCGGGTGAAGATGCGTGTGCACGAGCGCGGAGTGGGGGAGACCCGGTCCTGCGGCACGGGCGCCTGCGCCGCCGCCACCGCGATGCGCGCCTGGGCCGGCACCGAAGGCTGCGACTCCTGGCTCGTGGAGGTCCCTGGCGGCCTGCTGGCCGTCGACTTCCTCGCCCACGCCGACGGCACCGAGCACGTGGTCCTCGCCGGCCCGGCCGAACTGGTCTTCCGCGGCACCCTCGGCTGAACCCCTGGCACTTTCGTTCGGGAAACCGTCGAGTCCCGGAGCGCTTTCGTTCGGGAGAACGTCGCGTTCCGGGGTACTTTCGTTCGGAAGAACGTCGGGTTCGTCGTGCAGCCAACCCGACGCTCCTGCGACCGCCCGGCTGTGGGGCAGCGGGGCCGTCGCGCAGACGGCGAAGGTTTTCCACACCCGACCCATCCATGACGCAGAGCGTTATACTCCGAGTGCATGATCAGATCGTTCGGAAGCAAGGACACCGAGCGCATCTGGCACGGGGCCTACGTGAAGCGCATCGATCGAACGGTGCAGCGCGCGACCCTGAGGAAGTTGGAGATGATCAACGCCGCCCATGTGGTGGACGATCTCCGGATTCCACCGGGGAACCGCCTGGAACAGCTCGTCGGTGACCGACGTGGTCAGTACAGCATCCGTGTCAATACGCAGTGGCGGCTCTGCTTCGTCTGGACTGCTCTGCTTCGTCTGGACTGAAGGAGGAGCGGAGGATGTCGAACTCGTCGACTGCCACTGACCTGGACCTGATCGAGCCCGTCCATCCGGGCGAGATCCTCTTGGCGGACTTCATCCAGGGCTTCGACCTGTCTCAGAACCGCGTGGCGGTCGCCCTGGGCGTCCCGCCGCGCCGCATCAACGAGATCGTCCTCGGCAAGCGCGGCATCACCGCCGACACCGCCATTCGGTTGGCGCGCTACTTCGGCACATCGGAACAGTTCTGGATGAACCTTCAGGTCGACTACGAGCTGCGCATGCAGCATCGGGTGCTCGACGGGCAACTCGAGGAGATCCAGCCCCTGCAGGTCGCTTGAGCCCTCGGCGCCTCCCGCCCCGTCGGTGCTCGGTCTCTTCGTCGAATGCAGGTGTTCCGAGACTCGACGCTCTCCCGAACGAAAGCGCTCTGGAACTCGACCGTTTCCCGAACGAAAACGCTCGGGGCGGCGATCAGCTCTTCCTGCTCACCTTCAGGATCCGGAAGCCCTTCACGCTGTCCGCGCGCTCGGCGGTGAACTCGCTGGGCGCCCGCTGCTGGAGCATCGTGCGGATCCACGGCAGCAGCGAGTCCGCCCCGAGGTTCTTCTGCACCACCAGCCACGCCTGCCCGCCCGGGTTCAGCGCCGGCAGCCACCGCTGCAGCAGCGCATGCAGAGCCGGCTTGCCGATGCGGATCGGCGGATTGGACCAGATCAGGTCGAAGCCGGCATCCTCGGCCACCTCCTCCGGACGCACCGCCGTCACGTTGCCCGCGCCCACGGCGGCGGCGTTGTCCCGGCACAGCGCCAACGAGCGCTCGTTGACCTCCACCGCCGTCACCGTCGCGGCCGGGGACTGCAGCGCCATGCTCAGGGCGATCGGACCCCAGCCGGCGCCCACGTCCAGGAACGATCCCTCCGCCGGCGGCTGCGGCACCACCGACAGCAGGGCGCCGGTGCCCTTGTCGATCCCCTCGGGGGAGAAGACCCCGTTCGCGGTCTGCACGCGCACCTGCCGCCCGGCCAGCTCGACGCTGATCGTGCGGCGGCGTTCGGGGGTGCCGGGGTCTGCGGAGAAGTAGTGGGCGCTGCTGGTCACGGCCACGATCGTACCGGCGCCCCACCGGGACCCGTCCGCGGACAGAGCGGGCGGCGAACCGGCGCCCCGTGCACACCAGGCGCCGGATCGGTATGCTGTCCCGCATGTTCCTGATGTACCTCTGAGCCCACGGCTCGAGCACCGCTCGCCGACAGCTCCGCCCCGTCCGCACCCACCCGGTGCCGCCCGTGCGCGCCCCGCGTGCCACGGCTGACGGAGGCGACCAGGAACCCCCGCATGCCCGAGCAGGAGTAGGCGACCGTCCGTCGTCGTCAATCTCCTCCTGCACAGGGTGCGCCGCTTCCACAGCCTGTCGCTCCGGCGGTCCACCGCAGAGACCACCCACTACGCTTGAGACCCGGGCCCGCCGGCGCCCGCGCGGCACCGATGCCGCCGCCCCGGCCGGCCCAGAGGAGACCATGACCCAGAAGAACAGCCACACCCCGGACGTCGACCCCCAGCAGCCGGGGGATGACGACATCCAGGCCGTTATCGACCGCATCCTCGCCACCCACGGCGGCGCTCAGGACCAGACCCACGACGACGGCCGCTCGCCGGCGGCCGCCGACCTCGCCGCTGAGGACGGCTCGGCAGAGCGTGGCTCCGCCCTGTCCGGCCGGGCGCTCGCGCTCGACGACGGCGGCCATGGGCACACCGGCTACGACGGCGACCAGGATGAGCTCGCCGAGCGCAACGCCCTGCGCCGCGTCGCCGGGCTGTCCACCGAGCTCGAGGACATGTCCGAGGTCGAGTACCGCCAGCTCCGCCTGGAACGCGTGGTGCTCGCCGGCGTCTGGAGCGAGGGCACCGCCGAGGACGCCGAGAACTCGCTGCGCGAGCTCGCCGCGCTCGCCGAGACCGCCGGCTCCGAGGTCCTGGACGGCGTCATCCAGCGCCGCCACACCCCGGACCCGGCCACCTACCTCGGCAAGGGCAAGGCCCAGGAGCTGCGGGAGATCGTCGCCATGACCGGCGCGGACACCGTGGTGGTGGACTCCGAGATCGCCCCGTCCCAGCGCCGTGCGCTCGAGGACCTGGTGCGCGTGAAGGTCATCGACCGCACCGCCCTGATCCTGGACATCTTCGCCCAGCACGCGAAGTCGCGCGAGGGCCGCGCCCAGGTGGAGCTGGCCCAGCTCGAGTACCTGCTGCCGCGCCTGCGCGGCTGGGGAGAGTCCATGTCCCGCCAGGCCGGCGGCCGCGCCGCCGGCGGCGAGGGCATCGGCTCCCGCGGCCCCGGAGAGACCAAGATCGAGCTGGACCGCCGCCGCATCCGCACCCGGATGGCCAAGCTGAAGAAGGACATCGCGGGCATGAAGCCGGCCCGCGAGGCCAAGCGCGCCAACCGCCGCCGCAACAGGGTGCCCTCCGTGGCGATCGCCGGCTACACCAACGCCGGCAAGTCCTCCCTGCTCAACCGCCTCACCAAGGCCGGCGTGCTCGTGGAGAACGCCCTGTTCGCCACCCTGGACCCGACCGTCCGCAAGGCGGTCACCCCGGACGGGATCGGCTACACCCTCTCGGACACCGTGGGCTTCGTGCGCAACCTGCCCACCCAGCTGGTGGAGGCCTTCCGCTCCACCCTGGAGGAGGTCACGGACTCGGACGTGATCCTCCATGTGGTGGACGCCGCCCACCCGGACCCGGAAGGGCAGATCGCCGCCGTGCGCGGGGTGCTCGCCGAGGTGGACGCGCAGAACATCCCGGAGATCATCGTCCTGAACAAGGCGGACGCGGCAGATCCGGCCGTGATCGCCCGCATCCGCGCCAAGGAGCCGCACACCGCGGTGGTCTCCGCACGCACCGGCGAGGGCATCGAGGCGCTGGAGCAGCTGATCGCGGACACCATCCCGCGGCCGAACGTGCCGATGGAGGTGCTCATCCCCTTCACCCACGGCGAGCTCGTCTCCCGCCTGCACTCCCCGGACGCGGAGATCCTCTCCGAGACCTATGAGGAGGGCGGCACCCGCATGCACGTGCTCGTCCGGCCGGATGTGGCCGGGGAGATCGAGGCCTACCGCGTGGACCGGCAGGACTGATGGGGACGCAGCAGAGCACCCCGCGCACGGACCGCGAGCGCGAGGCCCTCGCGCTGCTGGACGCCGCCGTGGAGGCCACCGGCGGTCAGCACCGCGAGGGCCAGCGGGAGATGGTCCTGCAGGTCGCCCGGTCCCTGGAGTCCCGGCGGCACCTGCTGGTGCAGGCCGGCACCGGCACCGGCAAGTCGCTGGCCTACCTCATCCCGGCGCTGCAGCACGCCATGGAGCAGGAGGACCCCGTGGTGGTGGCCACCGCGACCCTCGCCCTCCAGGCGCAGATCATGCGCCGGGACGCGCCCCGGCTGATCGAGGCCCTCAGGGACGAGCTCCCGCGCGAGCCGGTGGTGGCCCTGGTGAAGGGCCGTTCCAACTACCTGTGCCGACACAAGGTGGACGGCGGCTACCCCGGGGACGAGGACGCCGAGACCCTCTTCACCGTGGCGGACGACGGCGGCATGCTCTCCACCGAGGCGGATGACGAGTCCGGTCCCACCACCTCCCTCGGGCGCGAGGTCGTGTACCTGCGCACGTGGGCCGAGCAGACGGAGACCGGTGACCGGGACGACCTCGAGGTCCCCGTCACGGACCGCGCCTGGCGGCAGGTCTCGGTCTCCGCGACCGACTGCCTCGGCGCCTCCAAATGTCCCGTGGCCGAAGAGTGCTTCTCCGAGCGCGCCCGCGCCAACGCCGCCGACGCGGACGTGGTGGTCACCAACCACGCGATGCTCGCGATCTCCGCGTTCGAGGGCCTGGCCGTGCTGCCGGAGTACTCGGCGGTGATCGTGGACGAGGCCCATGAGCTGCAGGACCGGGTCACCGGCGCGGTCACCGGGCAGCTGTCCGGCTCGATCGTGCTGGGAGCGGCCACGTCGTTGCGCCGCCACGGCACCGTGGCCGTGGAGGACCTCGTCGCGGCCGCAGCGAGCCTGGACGCCGCCTTCACCCCCTGCCCCTCCGGGCTGCTGGCCACCGGCCTGGACGACGCGCAGGAGACCGCGCTCAACGCCGTGCTCGCCGCCGTCCGGCAGTGCCTGTCCGACCTCGGCACCGGCAAGGAGACCGAGACCGACGGCGGCCGTCAGATGGCCCGGGCCCGCGCTCTGGACGTGCTCGAGGTGACCGAGCGGATGCTCGCCGCACGGCCCGAGGCCGACTTCCCGGAGGTCGTCTGGGCCACCCGTCCCGGCCACTTCGAGCCCGGAGTCGGCTGGCAGCCCGGCAACGAGGAGGACCCGCCCCAGCTCTACGTGGCCCCGCTCTCGGTGGCCGGCAAGCTGCGCGAGGGGCTGTTCGGCGCCGCCACTACTGTGCTCACCTCCGCCACCCTGACCGTGGGCACGGGCGAGCGCCGCTTCGACTCCGTGGCCGGGGACGTGGGCCTGGCCGGACCGGACGCGCCGAGGTTCACGGTCGCGGACGTCGGCAGTCCCTTCGACTATCCGCGGCAGGGGGTGCTCTACGTGGCCCGCCACCTTCCCAAGCCGGGCCGCTTCGCCTCCGAGGAGTCCCTGGACGAGCTCGAGCGGCTCATCACCGCCTCCCGCGGCGGGGCGCTGGGTCTGTTCTCCTCCCGCCGGGCCGCCGAGGACGCCGCCGAGGCCATGCGCCGCCGGTGCGGGAAGGACATCGAGATCCTCTGCCAGGGCGACGCCACCCTCTCCGCGCTGGTCAAGCAGTTCGCCGAGGAGCCGGACACCTGCCTGTTCGGCACCATGAGCCTCTGGCAGGGCGTGGACGTCCCGGGCCCCTCGCTGCGCCTGGTGGTGATCGACCGCATCCCGTTCCCACGTCCGGACGACCCGCTCTCCCTGGCCCGCACCCGTGCGATCAGCAGCCACGGCGGCAACGGGTTCATGGCGGTCTCCGCCACCCACGCCGCCATCCGCCTGGCCCAGGGCGCCGGCCGTCTCATCCGCTCCGTGCAGGACAGGGGCGTGGTGGCCGTGCTCGACTCCCGTCTGGCCACCGCCCGCTACGGCGGCTTCCTCGCCTCGGCCCTGCCGGACTTCTGGCGCACCACGGACCCGACGGTGGTGGAAGGCGTCCTCGGCCGCCTCGCCGCGTCCGTGGATCAGGACGGCTGACGCCGCCTTCCCGACGACGGCTCCTCACCTGCACGAAGCCCCTCACCCGGGTGAGGGGCTTCGTGGCGCCGGGCGGTGCGGCTCAGAGGGCGCGGAGCACGGTGACGACGCGGCCCATGATCGTGGCGTGGTCTCCCAGGATCGGCTCGTAGGCGGTGTTCTGCGGCAGCAGCCAGGTGTGGCCGTCGCGCTGACGGAAGGTCTTCACGGTGGCCTCGTCGTCCATCAGGGCGGCGACGATGTCCCCGTTCACGGCGGTGTTCTGGCGGCGGACCACCACCCAGTCGCCGTCGCAGATGGCGGCGTCCACCATCGAGTCACCGGAGACCTTGAGCATGAACAGCTCGCCCTCGCCGGTGAGGCGGCGGGGCAGTGCCATGACGTCCTCGACCTGCTGGTCGGCGAGGATCGGCCCACCGGCGGCGATGCGGCCGACCCACGGCACGGGGACGGAGTCTCCCTCCTCCGTGCCGGTGTGCCATGTGGGCAGCGCCGAGACCACGGCGTCGCCGTCGGCGGACGTCGCGCCGGCTGCGGCCTCACCGGCGGCCTCGCCGGAGGCGGCCAGGAGTGTCCCGTCCTCGTCCCGCAGCACCTCGAGGGCACGAGGGCGGCCCGGGTGGCGGCGCAGGTAGCCGAACTGTTCGAGGCGGGTGAGCTGGTGCTTCACGGAGGAGAGTGAGCCCAGGCCGGCGGCGTCGCCGATCTCGCGCATGGACGGCGGGTAGCCGTGCTCGGCGATGGACGCGCGGATCGTCTCCACGATCGCGCGCTGGCGCGGCGTGAGGGTCTGCGGCGTCCCGGTGGGGTGCTCAGGGGGCTGAGGAGTGGCCATGGCGGTCCGTTCCTGCTCGGCGGCGTCGGCGGTGTTCCCTATCGTGTCCGCCCCTTGTGGTCTGCTGTCCGGCGTCACCTGGAGAGGGTCGTCCACGGGTGGAACCCGTGGCTCGACCGTAGCCCAGGAGACCGACCGGTTCAAAGATATGTTCGAACTCGGCATGGCGTGTCTCGAAGACGTGTGCTAGAAAAGTGTTCGAACAGATCGAACGGATGTTCGAACAGCCTGCTCCGGCAGGTGGAAAGGCAAGGCAGCACCATGAACGCTCGCACCCGCTCCGTCACCCGCACCGGCACCGTCCAGGCCGCCGACTGGCGGCTGAACCGCCGCGGCCGCTTCGTCCTGCGCGGCCTGCCCGTGATGGTGCTGGCGGCCGTGCTCACCGCTCTGGCGGCCACGGCCCTGTCCATCACCCTGTCCCCGGCGGCCGTGTCCTCCAATCAGGCCGGCGCGGAGCTGGAGAAGGTCACCGTGATGCCCGGTGACAACCTGTGGGACATCGCCGGCCGTGTGGATCCGGCGGCCGACCGCTTCGCCACCATGGAACGCATCACCGAGCTCAACGGCCTCGAGGGCCGCACCCTCGAGACCGGCGACGACCTCTTCGTGCCGGCCATGGCGGACTGACCCGCCCGTGCCGGCCATGGCCGACTGCACCGGCTGGATCCCCGCACGTCGTGCCCCCGATCCCTTCATATCCTCCTCTTGCGCAGGAACGATCCCGCGGCTCCCGGCTGATCACAGGCCTGCTCCAGACCCCGCCGCCGCCCGGCGTGCTTCCCCCTCTGTCGCTGCCCGCGCCCTCGGGCGTCACGCGGCGGCCGCCGGCGGCGGCGGTTCCTAGACTGATCGCCATGACCGATCTGGACGCCCTCCCGCTCCGCGAGTCCCTGAAGGGGCAGAGTCCCTACGGTGCGCCCCAGCTGGACGTCACCGTCGCGCTGAACACCAACGAGAACACGCATCCGGTGCCTCCGATCGTGGCCGACGCCATCGTGCAGTCGGTCGCCCGGGTCGCCGGCGGTCTCAACCGCTACCCGGACCGTGAGTTCGTGGAGCTGCGCGAGCGTCTGGCGGACTACCTCGGCCACGGCCTCACCCCGGAGCACCTCTGGGCGGCCAACGGCTCCAATGAGGTCCTCCAGCAGATCCTGCAGGCCTTCGGCGGCCCGGGCCGCTCCGTGCTGAGCTTCCTGCCCTCCTACTCCATGTATCCGCTGCTGGCCTCCGGCACGGACACCGAGTTCATCGACGGCGGCCGCGCCGCGGACTACACGCTCTCCGCCGAGCACGCCGCGGCCTGCATCCGCGGCCACCGCCCGAACCTCGTGTTCCTGGCGTCCCCGAACAACCCGACCGGCACCGCGCTGTCCCTGGACACCATCCGCGCCGTCTACGACGCCACGGAGGAGGTCGCCGCCGCGGGCGGTCCGGCCGCCATGGTCGTGGTGGACGAGGCCTACGCCGAGTTCGCCCTCGCCGGCACCGAGCCGGCCCTCACCCTGCTCGATGGCCGACCGCGCCTGGTCGTCACCCGCACCATGTCCAAGGCCTTCGCCCTCGCCGGCGTCCGCCTCGGCTACATGGCCGCGGACCCGGCGGTCTGCGACGCGCTTCGCCTTGTGCGCCTGCCCTACCACCTCTCCGCCGTGAACCAGGCGACCGCCAACGCGGCCCTGCAGCACGTGGACGCGCTCCTGGAGACCGTGGAGGAGATCAAGGTGCAGCGCGACCGGATCGTGGACACCCTCCGCGACTACGGCCTCACCCCGGCCGTCTCGGACTCGAACTTCGTGTTCTTCGGCGGCCTCGAGGACGCGCACGCCGTCTGGCAGGGCCTGCTGGAGCGCGGCGTGCTCGTCCGGGACGTGGGCATCCCGCACCATCTGCGCGTCACCGCCGGCACCGAGGAGGAGACCACCGCGTTCCTCACCGCACTGGCCGAGGTGCTCGGCCGCTGAGACCGAGGCGGCACCGCACCGCCCGCCTCCGTACGATGGGAGGCGATTCCCCGAACCGCCCGATCGCCCGGCCCGTCGCCGGCGACCGCACCCAGAGAGGACCGCCGTGGCAGCAGAGCTCGTCTCCGGACGCCGCGCCCGCATGCAGCGCACCACCAGCGAGTCGGACGTGTACGTCGAGATGGACCTCGACGGCACCGGCACCGCCGAGATCTCCACCACCGTGCCGTTCTACGACCACATGCTCACGGCGCTGTGCAAGCACTCGCAGATGGACCTGACCGTCCGGGCCACGGGCGACACCCACATCGACGTGCACCACACGGTCGAAGACGTCGCCATCACCCTCGGAGAGGTCCTCAAGGCCGCCCTCGGGGACAAGCGCGGCATCCGTCGGTTCGGCGAGGCGTCGGTGCCGCTGGACGAGGCGCTGGCGCGCGCCGTCGTCGACGTCTCCGGCAGGCCGTACCTGGTGCACGAGGGCGAGCCGGAGGGGCAGCAGTACCACCTGATCGGCGGCCACTTCACCGGCTCCATGACCCGCCACGTGTTCGAGTCGATCACGTACCACGCCTCCATCTGTCTGCACATGGACGTGGTGCGCGGCCGGGACCCGCACCACATCGTGGAGGCCCAGTTCAAGGCCTTCGCCCGCGCCCTGCGCGCGGCCGTGGAGGACGACCCGCGCGTGAACGACATCCCGTCCACGAAGGGCGCCCTCTGATGGCGAGCCCGACCTCCGTCCCCGGCGTGAGGCCGACCGTCGCCGTCCTGGACTACGGCTCCGGCAACGTCCACTCCGCCGTCCGTGCGGTCGAACGCGCCGGCGCGACCGTGGAGCTGACCGACGACGCGGACACCGTGCTGAACGCGGACGGCCTGCTCGTCCCCGGCGTCGGCGCCTTCTCCGCCGTGATGGAGGCGCTCGCGGCCTCCGGGGGCACCCGCTGGATCGGCCGCCGCGTGGCCGGAGGCCGCCCCGTGCTCGGCATCTGCGTGGGCCACCAGGTCCTCTTCGACGAGGGCGTGGAGCACGGCGTGCGCACCGAGGGCATGGGGGAGTGGCCCGGTCTCGTCGAGGAGCTGCAGGCGGACGTGCTGCCGCACATGGGCTGGAACACCGTCCGCCCGCCCGAGGACACCGTGCTCTTCCGCGGCGTCGAGGACGAGCGGTTCTACTTCGTCCACTCCTACGGCGTGCTGAGGTGGCAGTTCGACCAGTCCATCTCCGCCATGAAGCCGCCGCAGGTCACGTGGGCCCACCACGGCACGGACTTCGTGGCGGCCGTGGAGAACGGGCCGCTCTCGGCCACGCAGTTCCACCCGGAGAAGTCCGGGGACGCCGGCCTGCAGCTGCTGGCCAACTGGCTGGGGTCCCTCTGATGCCGTACTGGTCCATCCTCTACCTCGGCCTCGGCGGCATCCTGCTCGGCGCCGCCTGGTCGCTGCGTTCCCAGCGCGCCCCATGGTGGGCCGTCGCGATCGCGCTGGTGCTCGCCGTGATGGCGATCGCCGCGGCGTTCCTCACCGTCCCCTGACGGGTCTGCGGGCTGTGGGCCCGCCTGACGAACCACGACGACGGCCGCCCACCTGCGGTGTCCGTCCCACCCCCTGAACCCCCGAAGAAGGGATCACCCCCATGACCTCCTCCCGCAAGGCCCTCGAGCTGCTCCCGGCCGTGGACGTCCAGGACGGCCAGGCGGTCCGCCTCGTCCAGGGCGAGGCCGGCTCCGCCACCGGCTACGGCGACCCGTTGGCCGCCGCCCTGGACTGGCAGAACGCCGGCGCCGAGTGGATCCACCTGGTGGACCTGGACGCCGCCTTCGGCCGCGGCGACAACCGGGACGTGATGAAGCGCGTCGTCGAGGAGCTGGGCGTGAAGATCGAGCTCTCCGGCGGCATCCGGGACGACGCCTCCCTGGAGAACGCCCTGGCCATGGGCGCCACCCGCGTGAACCTCGGCACCGCGGCGCTGGAGGACCCGGAGTGGACCGCCCGCGTCATCGAGCAGTACGGCGAGCAGATCGCCGTCGGCCTGGACGTGCGCGGCACGGTGCTGGCCGCCCGCGGCTGGACCAAGGAGGGCGGGGACCTCTGGGAGGTCCTCGAGCGCCTCGAGCAGGCCGGGTGCTCCCGCTACGTGGTCACCGACGTGACCAAGGACGGCACCCTCAAGGGCCCGAACACGGAGCTGCTCGCCCAGATGTGTGCCGCGACCACCAAGCCGGTGGTGGCCTCCGGCGGGATCTCCTCGCTGGAGGACGTCGCCGCCCTGGCTGCCATGGTGGACCAGGGCGTGGAGGGGGCCATCATGGGCAAGGCCCTCTACGCCGGCCGCTTCTCCCTGGAGCAGGCGCTGGCCGTGGCCGCCGGGGCCACCGTGGACGAGGCCCGTGCCGCGCACCCGTTCGAGGCCGCCGAGTGACCGGCGGGGACACCGAGCACACCGTCGACGTCCCGCAGCCGGGCAGCCGCGAGCTGCCGGGCCACATCCGCGCCGCTCTGGACCGGATGCGGGAGAAGACCGCGGGGGAGAACACCGCGGACACCGCCGGCGTCCCCTGGCAGGGGCGGGACCTCTCCGGGCCCGGCCTCGAGGGGTCGAAGAACCCGTTGCACGTCTTCGACGAGGACGACGGCACCAGCCCGGCCGAGTGGACCGAGGTCATGGCTCGGCTGGAGACCAGCGAGGCGGACGAGACGCACGTGACGAAGGTCCTCTCCGGGATCCGCGTCTTCGCCGCCGTGGTGCCGACCCTGGCCGTGGACGAGTCCGACGTGCACGACCATGCGGACCACTCCGGCCACGAGCACGACCTGTCCGAGGGGGACAAGGCCGCCGACGTCGCCCTGGTGACCATGCGCGCCGCCGACGGCCGGCAGGCGCTGCCCGTCTTCACCTCCGTCCCGGCGCTGACGGCCTGGAATCCGCAGGCCCGGCCGGTGGCGGTGTGGATGCCGCGCGCCTGCCTGTCCGCCGTGGACGAGGGCTGTGAGCTCGTGGTGGTGGATGCCGGTGCCGAGCATACCTATGTGGTGCGCCGCCCCGCCGTGTGGGCGCTGGCCCAGCAGAAGGACTGGACCCCGTCCTACTGGGATCAGGAGATCGCCCAGGAGATCGGTTCGGTCGCGGACCTTGTTCCCGGTCTGCTGAATCTGGGCCTGGCACCGGGCACCGGCGTGGCCACCGAGTCCGCCTCCGGCACGGTCATGAACGGCGGCGGCTCCGGCCCGGAGCTGCAGGTCGTCGCGATGCCGGAGAAGGGGGCGGACGAGACCTCCGTGCGTCTGATGACCACCACCCTGCGGATGCTGCTGGCCGACCTGCCGCTGCTGGCCGAGCGGGCGGACTCCGTGCAGATCACCGTGCGCCGCTGAGCACACCGGGTGCGGGGTCGGAACGGGTGTCTGTCCGCCGCCGGGGCATGGCCGGCGCGCAGGCTGCCCGCGCGCCGGGACCTCGTACGGTCAGGACAGGTGGCGGCCGAGGCGGGCGAACACCCGTGCCAGGACGGCCAGGTCCTGCTCGGACAGAGCGTCGAGGAAGAGCTCGTCCACGTCGCGGGCGTGCAGGACGGCCGCGCGCCGGAAGGCCTGGGCGCCGGCATCGGTGAGGGACGCCTCCTTGCCGCGGCCGTCGTCCACGGCGTCCTGCCGGACGACCAGCCCGCGCCGGGCCAGTGACCCGATCAGATAGGTCAGCCGGGACGGTGAGAACACGAGCTTCCGGGCGAGTTCGCCCATCCGGAGCCGGCGCTCCGGGGCCTCGGTGAGCAGGAGCAGGACGTTGTAGTCCGCCAGGGACAGGCCTGTCTCGGCACGCAGCGACTGCTCGAGGCGCTGCGTCAGCATGGCACTGGACTCGAAGTAGGAGCGCCACACGTCGCGGCGGCCTGACGGCGACGGGGCATCGACGGTCTCCATGGTCCTCCTCCCGGCTCTGACGGTTCCGTGCCCTGCCGGTGTCAGGGCCTTCCCAGTATGGCCGCGAACGGTGTCTCGGTGGGGGAGGGTGCCTGTGCCGTGGGCATGTCCGCAGGCGGCAGCCTCACAGAGGCCTCGGGCGGGCGGGGTGCGGCCCGCTCCCGCAGCACCGCATGGGCCAGGTCCGCTCCGGCGCCTGCGATGCGTACGTCGAGGGCCCCGGCGCCGTCCGCCGTGGCCGGTCCGCCGCCCCAGTCGTCCGTTGCGGCGAACACTCCGTGCGGCAGGGCCGTGGCCCCCAGCTGGGCGAACAGCGGCCGCAGGGAGGTGTCCAGCACGAGGCTGTGGCGGGCCGTGCCGCCGGTCGCGGCCAGCAGGACGGGCACGCCCCGGAGCGCTCCGTCCTCCACGAGCTCCCAGAACGCCCGGGCCATCCCGGCCATGGAGGCCTTGTAGGTGGGGGCCACCACCACGAGGGCGTCGGAGGCGAGCACCGTGTCCAGCGCCCTGTCCAGGTGGGGTTCGCGGACCGTGCCCAGATGGGCCTGTGCCACCGCCGTGGCGAGCGGGCGCAGGGGCACCTGGGCCGTCTCCACATCGAGGCCGTGGGCCTCCAGCTCCCGCCGGGCGGCGTCGTGAAGGCGCGTGGACAGGCGGGTGGTGAGGGACGGCTCGCCCATGCCGCCGGACACGGCGGTCAGCCGGACGGGCGCGTCGGAGGCGTGGGACGCCGTCGGGAAGGAAGGGGTGTTCATGCTCATGCCTCCGCCGCCGCGGCGCGCTCGCGACCGGCAGGAGAGTCCGCTGTGCCGCCGGGCACCGGAGCCTGCCCGCGGCGGGCCCGCTCCACGAGGAAGGCATGGGTGGGTGCCTCGGGGACATCCGACGGCTTCCGGGCGGCGAACTCCCGGCGCAGTGTCGGCAGCACGTGTTCGCCGAACAGGTCGATCTGCTCCAGCACCACGTCCGTGGGCAGGCCGGCGTGGTCGATCAGGAACATCTGGCGCTGGTAGTCGCCCACCCATTCGCGGAACTCGAGGGTCCGCTCGATCACCTGCTGCGGGGAGCCCACGGTGAGCGGGGTCAGGCGGCTGAACTCCTCCAGAGACGGGCCGTGGCCGTAGACCGGGGCGTTGTCGAAGTAGGGGCGGAAGCGGCGCACGGCCTCCTGGGAGTCCCGGTGCATGAAGGCCTGCCCGCCCAGGGCCACGAAGGCCTGGTGGGCGGCGCCGTGGCCGTAGTGCTCGTATCGCTGGCGGTACAGGCGGACCATGCGGATCACGTGCTCCTTGTTCCAGAAGATGTTGTTGTGGAAGAAGCCGTCGCCGTAGTAGGCGGCCTGCTCGGCGATCTCGGGGGAGCGGATGGAGCCGTGCCAGACGAACGGGGCCACGCCGTCCAGAGGCTGCGGGGTGAGGGTGAAGTCCTGCAGCGGCGTGCGGTGGCGGCCGGACCAGGTGACGGACTCCTCATGCCAGAGCCGGTGCAGCAGGTGGTAGTTCTCCACGGCCAGCTCGATGCCCTGCCGGATGTCCTTGCCGAACCACGGGTACACGGGGCCGGTGTTGCCCCGGCCCAGGGTGAGGTCCACCCGGCCGTCCGCAAGGTGCTGCAGGTAGGAGTAGTCCTCTGCCAGGCGCACCGGGTCCATGGTGGTGATCAGGGTCGTGGCGGTAGACAGGATGATCCGCTGCGTGGCCGCGGCCAGGTAGGACAGCAGGGTCGGCGGGTTGCCGGGCGCCACGAACGGTGGATTGTGGTGCTGGCCCGTGGCGAAGACGTCGAAGCCGGCCTGTTCAGCGTGACGGGCGATCCTGACGGTGTCCTTGATGCGCTGATGCTCGGTGGGAGTGGTGCCGGTGGTGGGGTCGGTGGTGATGTCGCCGATGGTGAAGACGCCGAACTGCATGGTGCTCACGCTCTCCTTGGGGCCGGGCGGAACTTGTCCAAAACTGAACTATGCGGTCCAACGAGGCGGAGGGGCGGGGTATTCCCTGGTATCGGGCGGGGAAGGGCATAAAGATGGGCATGGCCTCCCGTGTCTTCGACCCCGCAGGCGGACGCCCCCGGCCGCGGGCCTCGGATGCCTGGGTGATGGAGGGCACCGAGGGGCAGACCCAGCGGACCCTGGTGCTGCCCCGTCTGGCCCTGGACGTCTCGGGCGAGGTCCCTGTGCAGGACGTCGAGGGGCGCGTGATGGGCCGGGTCCGCATCCAGGACACCCCCGGCACCGAGAGGCTGTCCTGCGCTCGCGACCTCACCATGTGGGAGGCCGACGGCACCTTCGCCTTCACTGCCCGGGACGTGCTGGGCCTGGACCGCTGCGTGGTGGAGCTCATGGACGCCGGGGGCCGCCCGCTGGCCGTGGTCCGGCGCTCCCGTACCCTGGCCGGGGTGGAGGTCGTCACCGAGGTCCGCGACGGCACTCGCCTGGTGCTGCACGGCGACGCCCTGGAGGGCTCCTACCACCTCACTGCGGGCCCCGGCGTGGCCGCTGCCGTGCGCACCACGGCTCCGGGCCACCCTGAGTGGACCGCGGGGGTCACCCAGGTGGTCGTCGCGATCGACCCGGTCGCCCCGCGCATCGTGCGCCTGGCCATCCTGGGCACCATCCTGGCCCTGGACCTCACCCGTACCGCGGCGCAGATGCGCGTCTGAGCCGCCCCGGCCCCCCGCGGGAGCCCCAGGGTGCGTTGCCCAGGACGGCGGGCGGCGTCGTCGTGCTCGGCGGTCCGCCGGTCGTCCGGCGCAGGTGTGAGAGCGCCCTCCACGCCCTAGGATGGCCCGGTGGATTTCACCGCCTACCGCCGTCTGCTGCTGGACCCGCGCATCCGCAGCCTGCTGGCCGTGGGATTCGTGGCCCGCTTCCCGAACACCGCCGCCGGCGTGGTGTTGACCCTGCACGTGGCCACCACCCTGGGGCTGGGCTACGGCATGGCGGGCATCGCCACCGCGGTGATGACCCTGGGCATCGCCATCGGCTCGCCCTGGCGCGGAAGGGTGCTGGACCGGCGCGGCGTGCGCCGGACCCTGCTGCCCTCGGTGATCGCGGTGGCCGTGCTCTGGCCGGTGGTCCCGCACCTGCCCTATGCGCTGATGCTGGTGGGCGTGTTCCTGGCCGGGCTGCTGGCCCTGCCGATCTTCTCCATCGTCCGTCAGGGCCTGGGCGTGATGACCCGCGGACGGGACCGCCAGACCGCCTTCTCCCTGGACTCCATCATCACCGAGACGGTGTTCATGGTGGGTCCGGCCCTCGGGGCCGTGGTGGCCACCCTGGGCTCCACCGCCCTGGGGCTGACCGTCATCGGGCTCTCGGCGGCCGCCGGCGGCATCGTGCTCATGGTCTCGGATCCGCCCACCCGCTCCAGCCAGCTGACCGGACCCTCCGTGCCGGGTGCCTATACCGCCGCCGAGGACCAGGAGCGCGCCGTGGAGCAGGCCGGGCAGGGCGGCCCGGTCAATCCGGGCGCCGGCGCGGCCGAGCTGATGACCGGGGCGCTCCCCGTGGTCACAGGGGCGCTGCCGGCGGTCACCGGCTCCCTCCCGGTGGTCTCCGCCGACACCCAGGACCAGGCTGCTGTCCGCGCTCCACGTCAGCGGCGCCGGCTGACCGCCGGGCAGCGGATGGCCCTGCTGCGCGGCCAGTTCTCCTGGCTGACCGGGCGGGTGGCCGCTGTCTACGCGGTGGCCATGGCCGCCGGCATCCTGCTGGTGGGCACCGAGGTCTCCGCCATCGCGGAGCTGGAGCAGACCGGCCAGGAGGGGGCGGTGGGCATCGTGCTGGCCTTCTGGTGCGGGGCCTCCGCGGTGGGCGGCCTGCTCTACGGTGCGATGGCTCGGGCCGTGTCTCCGCTGGTGCTGATGGCCCTGTTCTCCGTGTCCACCCTGCCCATGGCGCTCGTGGACGGTCTCTGGGTGCTCGCGGCGGTCTCCGTGCTCTCCGGGCTGTTCACCGCCCCCACCCTGGCCTCGGCCTCCTCCACGGTCTCCCTGCTGGTGGCCGAGGAGCGCCGCGGCGAGGCCATGGGCTTCTACGGCTCGGCCATGACCGCCGGATCCGCCATGGGCGCCCCGCTGGCCGGGGTGTTCATCGACTCCGTGTCCCCGGAGGCCGGCTATGTGTTCGCCGTGGCCGTCTCCCTGCTGCTGGTGGGCGTGGCCGCGCTGCTGGGCGCCCGCGGCCGGCGCCGGGCCTGATGTGCGTCGGCCCCCTGTGGCCGAACGACCGGCGTCGCCGCCCGATGACGGTCACACGCTCTGCACGGGCACGGTCTCTTCGTGGTCCAGGACACAGTCCGTCACAGGTTTCATTCCTGCTGGTCCCCGTGTTCCACTGACAGTGGACCCTGTTCTTGATCACGACACCTCGACCTCTGTGAGGAGATCACGATGACCGCTGTCGCCGCCGGCCCTGAGGCCACCGACGTCCCGAAGGATCCCGCCGCCGCGGACCGCCCCACCCTCCGCGAGCTCGCCGAACGCGACAGCGTGGACTACATCCTGGCCACCTTCGTGGACATGACCGGCCGTGCCTGCTCCAAGCTGGTGCCCGTCTCCGCCGCCGAGGAGCTGGAGGCCGGCGGCATGGGGTTCTCCGGCTTCGCCGCCGGCAACATCGGACAGGGCCCGCAGGACCCGGACCTGCTGGTCCTGCCGGACCCGGACTCCTGGATGCCGCTGCACTTCCTGCAGGAGGGCCTGGCCATGGTCCAGTGCGATCCGCACGTGGAGGGCCGTCCGTGGCCCTATGCCCCTCGCGTGATCCTGCGCAACACCCTGGCCCGTCTGGCGGCGAGGGACATGACCGCGATGGTCGGCGCGGAGCTGGAGTACTTCATCCTGCGCCGCACCGAGGACGGCGGCATCGCCACCGGCGACGACGAGGACACCTCCCCGAACCCCTGCTACGACGCCCGCGGCGTCACCCGCATGTTCGACCACCTCACCACCGTGGCCGCCGCCATGAACGAGCTGGGCTGGGACAACTACGCCAACGACCACGAGGACAGCGCCGGCCAGTTCGAGCAGAACTTCAAGTACGCCGACGCGCTGACCACTGCGGACCGGGTGATCGCGGCTCGCTACATCATCTCGATGATCGCCCACCGGGAGGGCTACGTCGCCTCCTTCATGCCCAAGCCGTTCACCGAGCGCGCCGGGTCCGGCCTGCACATGCACCTCTCCCTCTGGGACGGTGGCACCCCGCTGTTCCCGGATGCCGAGGACGACCGCGGGCTGGGCCTGTCCGAGACCGCCTACGGGTTCATCGGCGGACTGCTGGAGCACGGTCCGGCGCTGCAGGTCTTCCTGGCGCCCACCGTCAACTCCTACAAACGGGCCAACGCCACCACCACCGTCTCCGGCGCCACCTACGCCCCGCAGATGTCCACCTACGGCGGCAACGACCGCACCCAGTCCATCCGCGTGCCGGAGGGCAACCGAGTAGAGCTGCGCACCGGCGACGGCGCCGGCAACCCGTACCTGATGATGGCCTCCGCCCTGGAGGCCGGCCTGGACGGCATCGACCGCAGCCTGGACCCGGGCGACCCCGCCGAGCCGGGCGGCAACTCCGCTGGCGCCAAGCGCCTGCCGATGACCCTGCTCCATGCCGTGGACGCCCTCCGCGCCGACGAGACCATCCTGGGCTGCCTCTCCGGTGACCGGGAGATCGGCGAGTACTACGCGAGTCTGAAGGAGACGGAGTTCTTCACCTGGCACAACCGGGTCAGCGACTGGGAGGTCGAGACCTACCTCACCCAGATCTGACCTCGTCCTGAGACTGCTTCGCCCCCGGGGCCGGCGACGGCCCGGCCCCGGGGCACAGGACCGGCACCCGCGCCGGAGCCGACACAGTGACCACCGTGAGAGAGGAGACCGCCGATGTGCGGGATCGCCGCCCTGCAGATCAAGAATCCCGAGATGGGCCCGCAGCTGGGAACCCTGCTGCACTCCATGACCTGTGACCTGATCGAGCGTGGCCCGGACTCCGCCGGACTCGCCGTCTACGACGATCCTCAGACCATGCAGGGTGCGGCCAGCCTGGTCTCACTGCTGGGCATCGATCTGCCGCTGCCGGCCGCTGAGCTCGCCGACCGCCTGACGGAGCGGCTCGAGGGCGCTGAGACCACCGTGGAGGCCGTGGGGCACACCACCCTGGTCCGTTCCCAGGCGTCCACCGACGCCCTGCTGCAGGCCCTGGAGGAGCTCGCCCCGGAGGCCTCGGTGATCGGCCAGGGCTCCCATGTGGCCGTCATGAAGGGCGTGGGCAATCCTCGTGAGGTCGCCTCCGCCCACGGCCTGGAGGCGATGTCCGGGACCCGCGGCGTCACCCACACCCGCATGGCCACCGAGTCCGCGGTGACGGCCGCCGGCTCCCACCCCTACTCCGTCGCGGACGATCTCTGCCTGGTGCACAACGGCTCCTTCTCCAACCACCTCACCGTGCGCGACGAGCTGGAGCGCCACGGAGTGCGCTTCGGCTCGGACAACGACTCCGAGGTGGCTGCCCGGTATGTGGCGTCCCAGCTGGAGGAGGGCGCGGACCTCGAGACCGCCCTGCTGCGCCTGGGCGAGGTGTTCGACGGCTTCTACACCCTGGTGGTGACCACTCGGGACGGGATGGCCGTGGTGCGTGATCCCATCGCCTGCAAGCCCTGCGTGGTGGCCGAGACCGACGACTGGGTCGCGGTGGCCTCCGAGTTCCGGGCGCTGTCCGAGCTGCCCGGCATCGAGTCCGCCCGCGTGTTCGAACCCGAGCCCGGCCGCGTCTACACCTGGTGACCTCCGGGTCGGACATGTCCGTCCCGAACGCACTGCCCCGCCGCGCCCGATCCGAGACCCCCTCCAGGAGTGATCCCCGCATGAGCACCCTCCCGACCGCCGCACCGCGGCATCCCGCCGAGGCCGACGCCGCCGAGCACGTGAGTGTCGACCTGGCCGAGCAGTCCGTCCGCGAGCTCAACGCCGCCCTGCACGACCCCGCCGCCACTGCCACCCGCTGGACCGTGACCCATCCGCGTGGACTGCATTCCATCGCCGTCGGCGTGGACCGCGAGGTGCGGGTCGACGTCGAGGGCCACGTCGGCTACTACTTCGGCGGCATGAACAAGCACGCCACCCTCACCGTCTCCGGCAGCGCCGGGCAGGGCCTGGCGGAGAACATCATGTCCGGCCGTGTCCACGTCCACGGGGATGCCTCCCAGTCCGCCGCCGCGACCGGCCGGGGCGGGCTCGTGGTCATCGACGGCAACGCCTCCGCCCGCTGCGGGATCTCCATGAAGGGGGTGGACATCGTCGTCGGCGGCAGCGTGGGCCACATGTCCGCCTTCATGGCCCAGGCCGGCCGAATGGTGGTCTGCGGCGACGCCGGGGAGTCCCTCGGCGACTCGATCTACGAGGCCCGCCTCTACGTGAAGGGGTCGGTGGCCTCGCTGGGCACCGACTGCGTGGAGAAGCAGATGCGGGACGAGCACCGCCGGGAGCTCGCCGGGCTGCTGCAGGCGGCCGGGCGCACCGAGTCCCCGGAGGAGTTCCGCCGCTACGGCTCGGCTCGGCGGCTCTACCACTTCACCGCCGACAACTCGAAGGCCTACTGAGCCCGTTCCGGCTGGGCCGCCCGCTGCGGCCCGGATGCCCCGCCCGAGCAGACACACCCGCCTGTCCCCGTACAGGGACGTCACGGAGAGGACACCCCTCATGCCCCAGCAGAACCAGACCGCAGCCCAGGTCCGCGCGGACGCCGTGCCCGGGCCCGGCGACCATGGCCTGCGCGAGTCGGCCACCTTCGACCGCGCCACCATCCACGCCATCCAGCGTGCCGCCGAGACCGGTGTCTACGACATCCGAGGATGGGGTGCCAAGCGGCGGGTCCCGCACTTCGACGACCTGCTCTTCCTGGGAGCCTCCGTCTCCCGCTATCCCCTGGAGGGCTACCGGGAGAAGTGCGCCACCGACGTGGTGCTGGGGGACCGGCACGCGAAGACCCCGCTGCATCTGGACATCCCGATCACCATCGCCGGCATGAGCTTCGGCGCGCTGTCCGCCAACGCCAAGGAGGCCCTGGGCACCGGAGCCTCGGCCGTGGGCACCTCCACCACCACCGGCGACGGCGGCATGACCGATGAGGAGCGCGACCACTCCGACACCCTCGTCTACCAGCTGCTGCCCTCCCGCTACGGCATGAACCCGGACGACCTGCGGCGGGCCGACGCCATTGAGGTGGTCGTGGGCCAGGGCGCCAAGCCCGGCGGTGGCGGCATGCTGCTGGGCCAGAAGATCACCCAGCGGGTGGCCGAGATGCGCACCCTGCCGCAGGGCATCGACCAGCGCTCGGCCTCCCGACATCCGGACTGGACCGGCCCGGACGACCTGGAGATCAAGATCGGCGAGCTGCGTGAGATCACCGACTGGGAGAAGCCGGTGTTCGTGAAGGTCGGCGCCACCCGCCCCTACTACGACACCTCCCTGGCGGTGAAGGCCGGGGCGGACGTCGTGGTCCTGGACGGCATGCAGGGCGGCACCGCCGCCACCCAGGAGGTGTTCATCGAGCACGTCGGCATCCCGATCCTGGCGGCCGTGCCCGAGGCCGTCCGTGCCCTGAAGGACATGGGCATGCACCGGAGGGTCCAGCTGGTGGTCTCCGGCGGGATCCGCAACGGCGCCGACGTCGCCAAGGCCATGGCCCTGGGCGCCGATGCGGTGTCCATCGGAACCGCCGCGCTGATCGCCCTGGGAGACAACAGCCCCCGCTACCGGGACGAGTACGCCGCCCTGGGGTCTGCCCCGGGCTACTACGACGACTTCCAGGACGGCCGAGACCCGGCCGGCATCTCCACCCAGGATCCGGAGCTCTCCGCCCGGCTGGACCCGGTGGAGGGCGGTCGGCGGGTGGAGAACCTGCTGCGGGTGATGACCATGGAGGCCCAGACCATCGCCCGGGCCTGCGGCAAGTCGGACCTGCGCCACCTCGAGCCGGAGGACATGGTGGCCCTGACCCTGGAGGCCTCCGCCATGGCGAAGGTCCCGCTGGCCGGCACCGACTGGATCCCCGGCACCCGCTGACCACCGCTCCGCAGGACCACTGGACCACGGAAGGACACGCCCCGGAGGTCCGCCGCGCCGTGGCTGTGACGTGGACCGGCGGTGCCGCTCGGCCCGTGGCCGGCGGGATGGGGCACAATGCTGTCCATGACTGCCCAGGTTCCCTCCGCCCCGGCTCCCGGCGAGCCGGATCCGCTGTCCGAGACCGCCGCCGTGCCTCTGGGCGGACGGGTGCCCCCCGTTGAGGGCAGGCAGCAGGGGACGACGGCGGCGCCGCCTGCGGCGGATCCCGCCCCGGCGATCCCCGCGGACTCCTCTGTGGGGGAGGATCCGGAGGAGCCGGTGGGCGGGCGTCTGGAGCGTTCCATCGGCGACCAGGTGAAGTTCTACCGCACCGCGCTGGGGATGACCGCCACCGAGCTGGCCAGTGTGACGGGCCTGTCCAAGGCGATGATCTCCAAGATCGAGCGGGCCGCCACCTCCTGCTCCCTGAAGACCCTGGACCTGCTGGCCACCGGCCTGGGCATCCCGGTCACCGAGCTGTTCCGAGGCCTGGACCGCAAGCACCAGGCGGTGCACACCGCCGCAGCCGAGGGGGCCGTGGTGGTCCGCTCCGGCTCCGCCTCGGGCGTGGAGTACCGCACCCTCGGGGCCCTGCCGCACCGGACCAAGTCGATGCGTCCGGCCCTGATCACCTTCGCCGAGGGCGCTGACATCTCAGAGACGTTCCAGCATCCGGGCAGCGAGTTCATCCATGTGCTGGCCGGCGCGCTGGTCTACGCCCACGGCGACCACCGGTATCACCTGCGCACCGGGGACTCGCTCTACTTCGACGGGGAGGCTCCGCACGGGGTGGCCCAGCTGCTGGCCACCCCGGTGCGGATGCTGTCAGTGGTGGACGCCCCTGCCGGCTCGGGCTCCGACGGGCACAACTGAGCCGACGGGCACGGCCGGACCGCCCCCGGGACGTCGGTCAGGAGTCGTAGCGGGCGCCCTCGGGCTTGGGCGGCATGACCAACAGCACGATCATGACGATCCATCCCACGGCCGGGATCAGACCCAGCAGGACCAGCCAGCCGCTCATGTTCGCATCGTGCAGCCGACGCACGGCCAGGCCCAGCATGGGCAGGATGTGGGCGACGGTGAACACGAACATCAGGAGGGAACCGACGATGTTCTGGTCCGGCAGACCGGAGGAGGTCGTCCCGGCCGCGTCCACCGCAGCCGTGACCTTCCTCACCGGCGGAGCGGGACGGGGCGGGGCGGGGCGGGACATCAGGCCGGGCAGCGGCCCGGTGAGTCGGGACCGCCCGGGCCGCTCGACCTGCCGCCTGCCCGCGCGGCACACTGGTGTCCATGGACTCTGGGTTCTTCGCCGGACGGCTGGCGCACACGGACGTGCTGCACATGCAGCAGACGACCTCCTTCATGTCCAACGACTTCGAGGTCACCGATGCCCAGGAGCGGCCGGTGCTGCGGGTGCGCACCACCGGCTCCGGCGCGAGCCGCTTCTTCATGGGCAACCGGTCCTTCGTGATCGAGGACGCGGAGACCGGCCGCACGCTGTTCGGCTTCGAGGACGTGGTCACGTGGGGCCGGGACCGGATGTCCATGGTGGACGCCGAGGGCCTGCCGCTGGCCCGCCTGCGCCGGGAGCACGCGTTCTTCAGCACCAAGGTGAGCTGCCAGGTGGTGGACGGCACCGAGTTCGAGATCGTCGGCAACGCCTGGGGAAAGGCCTACCAGGTCCACGCCCGCGGGGTGCAGATCGCCGCCGTCGAGCGGCGCTGGGCGGGTCTGTCCCGCGGACTCATGGGGCACTCCCGCTACGAGGTGACGCTGGACCCGTCCATGCCGCCCATCGTGCGCTGCGCCGTGGTCGGCACCGTCCTGGGCCTGGACCTGATGCGGGCGAAGGACCAGTCGAGCAGCTAGACGGAGGCGAGCGGACGTCGTCGTCGGTTCGGCCGGGGCGTGTAGGCGCCCTGACCGCACCGTGACGCCGGCAGGCCCGCCCGGGCGGCTGACCGCGCCGGCGGGACTAGACTGCCGCGGGTGGACTTCGGCGCCTACTTTCGGCTTCTCAAGGACTCGCGCATCCGGAACCTGCTGGGCGTGGGGTTCATCGCGCGCTTCCCGCACAGTGCGGCGGGCGTGATCCTGACCTTCCACGTCGCGGCGACGATGGGCCTGGGGTACGGCACCGCCGGCTTCGTGGTCGCGGCCATGACGCTGGGCATCGCGGTGGGCGCCCCCTGGCGCGGCCGGGTGATCGACAACAAGGGCCTGCGCCGCGCCCTGATCCCCTCGGTGATCGGTGAGGCGCTGATCTGGCCGGTGGTGGCGTATCTGCCGTTCCCGTTCATCCTTGCCGGCGTCTTCCTCGGCGGCGTGCTCACCGTTCCGGTGTTCTCCGTGGTGCGGCAGGGGCTGGGCGTGCTGGCCAAGGGCCGGGACCGGCAGACGGCGTTCGCCCTGGACTCGATCATCACCGAGGGCGTGTTCATCATCGGCCCGACGCTCGGCGGCATCATCGCGGCCACCGGCAACTCGTCGCTGGGCCTGGTGGTCGTGGGCCTGTCCGGCGCGGTGGGCGGCGCCCTGCTGATGTGGTTCAACCCGCCGACCCGCTCCTGGCAGCTGGAGGCCGGCCCGCAGCGCGAGGACGCCTATACGGAGGAAGAAGACCGTGAGCAGGCGGTGGCCCAGGCGGTCACCGGCGCCCCCATGCACCTGGACGTGGCGGCGGCGGACCTGGCCACCGGCGCGATCCCGGTGGTCACCTCCGCCATCCCGGCCGTGACCGGTGCCCTGCCGGTGATCAAGGCGGACGGCTCCGGGCCGGTGTCTCCGGATGCCCGGACCCGCCGGACCGGGCGCGCCGAGCGCCTGCGGCAGTGGCGCCGGAACTCGTTCGGGTGGATGAACCGGGCCTCGGTGGCCACGCTGCTGGTGGCCGTGGGCGCCGGCTTCTGCCTGATCGGCACCGAGGTGTCCATCATGGCCACGCTGCAGCACGCGGGGCAGGCCGCCTCGGTGGGTGTGGTCTTCGCCCTGTGGTGCGGTGCCTCCGCGGTGGGCGGGGTGTTCTACGGAGCCACGCATCGGGACGTCTCCCCGACCGTCCTGATGGGCCTGTTCGCCCTGGCCTCCCTGCCGATGGCCCTGGCCTGGGATCTGTGGTCCCTGGCGCTGCTGTCCATCCCGTCCGGCCTGCTCACCGCGCCCACGCTGGCGGCGGCATCGGGCCGCCTGTCCCGGCTGGTGCCGGAGGAGCGCCGCGGTGAGGCGATGGGCTTCTACGGTTCCTGCATGACGGCCGGCTCGGCGGCAGGCGCCCCGCTCTGCGGTGCCGCGATCGAGGCCTTCTCCCCGGTGGCCGGCTTCTACACGGCCGGTGCGGTGGGCGCGGTGATCGCCGTGGCCTCCCTGCTGC